>JBJXFD010000604.1:0-3565 GCA_046153985.1 Saprospiraceae bacterium | reverse complement strand
CTGCATTTGGTTACCCCCCATAAGCTTCAATTAGAATGGTATTTTAAATCGGCATTTGCCTGGGGGCGCGACAAAATTCTGGTTTATCAGGGCAGCACCAATGTCTTTTATTTGATACTGGTTTTATTGACCGCATTCGGGCTTTCCTTTGTGAATGCCCTGCGCTATACCCCAAGACTCCTTTTCGATCGAAACTACTACATCGAAAATTGGCTGATTGATGTTTTTAAAAAATTTGCAAAACGAATCGGCACCATCTATACGGCTCTGCTCGAAAACAGCCGGGCTAAAGACCGCTGGTTAAAAGAGAATGAATGATGAAACTGACTGCCATATACCTCTATCCTGTAAAGTCCTTAGCGGGAATTTCTCTACAAGAAGCTACCGCTGAAAAGCGCGGCCTTGAACATGATCGCCGATGGATGCTTACCGACGCCGGAGGAATGTTTTTAAGCCAGCGGGAGTTGCCCGAAATGGCGCTGTTGCAACCGTCCATAGAAAACGGGCATTTGGTCATCCGGCATCGGGGGAAATCCCTGGAGCCTTTATCCATCCTGCTTGACCCTGCCAGCTATGGCGAACCGCGTACGGTTACGGTCTGGGACGATACTTGCACTGCTGTCCACGTCAGCGAGGAAGCTGATGCCTGGTTTCGCGAAGCCCTGAACGCGCCCTGTCACCTGGTCTATATGCCTGACAACAGCATTCGTCCGGTGAGCCCTGACTACGCATTGCCTGGCGATATGGTCAGCTTTGCGGATGGGTATCCTTTTTTAATTATTGGAGAACCCTCTATGGCATATTTGAACAGCAAACTTGAAACGCCGCTGAGTATCCGTCGGTTTCGCCCCAATTTTGTGTTCTCGGGCAATGCGCCCCATGAGGAAGACGAATGGAAAAATTTCACCATCGGCAGCGTCCGGTTTCGTGGAACAAAACCCTGCGGTCGCTGTCAGATCCCCACCATTGACCAGGAAACCTCTGTTCAGGGCAAAGAACCTTCAGCAACGCTCGCTAAATACCGGCGTTTTGGCAACAAAATCAATTTTGGTATGAATGTATGCCTGAACGGCGCCGTGGGTATTGTGAGCGTAGGAGAGGAGGTTGTGGTTGTTGAGGAATGAAGTTGGCAGTTGGCAGGATTAGAGTTGGCAGGAGGGTTTCATACTTGAATTCAAGTGCTTACCAAAATCCAATTGGTATGTAACCCACTTGATTGAACCACAAACCCCTCCTGCCAACTGCCAACTAAATTCCTGCCAACTGACCTACGGTTTTCCCGCCTTATTCACTTTCTCAAAATCCCCGGCTTTAATCAACACGAATTTCTCCGGTTTGATGTGCTTTTTCATAGCCGAGTTTATTTGCTCTGGTGTGAGCTCCTTTATTTTTTTCTCAAAATCGGCATCCCAATTGTAATCGCGTTCGATGAACAGGTAGTTCTCTAAGGTTCCGGCAACGGAGCCATCCTGCGAGCGCGTCACTTGTTGCGACTGCAACCAGCCCGACTTGGCCGCGTCAATTTCTTCCTGCGTGAACCCGTCTTTCAGTACGCGGTCAATTTCTTCTTTGAAGGCCTGCTCTAATCGCTGCACATTTTCTGGCGCATAAATGGCAGAGGCGTTAAAAATTGCAGATTCGTCCAATGGACTGGCATTAAAGCCTGAGCCGACGCTGTAACTGATGCCTTCTTTCTGGCGAATGCGCACAGCGAGGCGTGAATTTAGGAATCCTCCCCCCATCATGTAGTTGCCCAAAACCATTGCCGGATAGTCCGGATTATCGTTCCGCATCTGCATGTTCTGGGAAACTAAAAAGATCCCATTGCTTTTGTCAGGCGTGTTGATCGCTTCATTGGCCGGTTTCACATCTATGGCCGGGCTTTTGATGCGGCTATAAGTTTTTGGGCTTTTCCACTTGCCAAAATTAGCTTCCAGCGCTTTTCGAACTGCTTGTTCATCAAAATCGCCAACAACCGAAACCGTTGCATTGGAGGCGCCATAAAAGTCTTTGTGAAATTGTTTCACTTCTTCCAGGGTGAGGTTTTTGATGGCCGCTGTTTCTTCCTCGAAAGTCATCGTATAACGGACATCGTCTTTGGAGTAAGGGCGGATCAGACGGCTTTGAATATTGCGCGCCAGAGCGGTTGGTTCTGATTTTTGTTGTTCAATGCCGGCAAGTTCTTCCTGCTTCAGCTTCTCAAACTCGTTTTCGTCAAAAGAAGGCGATTGCAGCATTTCTTTCACCAATGCAATGACTTCTGGCAGGTTGTTGCGATCCGTTTCTATCGTCGCAGACGCAGCTGTGGCAGATCCGAAAATCCGTACTCTGGCTTTGAGGCGGTCAAATTCGTCTTCAATGCCCTGGCGATCGCGTTTCAGCGTGCCTTTGTCGAACATCCCGCCGGCAAACCTTGCCGCAGTTGATTTGTTTTTTAGACTATTCACATCCCCGAAACGCAGGGTAATCCGGGCAGTGACGACATCGCCACGCGTTTCTTTAGGCAAAAGGGCATATTTCAGACCATTAGAAAGTTTGCCTCGTTTGGTCCGGCTTTCAATATTTTGCGGCGTGGCATCAAATACTTCACCTTGTGCGATGGCTTGTTTGCCTTTGTAGTTTTTGACCAATGCTTCCACATTTGGCGGTTCCGGAACTTCAACCCGGTCGGGCATTTCTTCGGGAATAAACCGGCCCACCGTGCGGTTGGATGGCTTGAAGTAGAACCCTGCTACCCGTTTTACGTCTTCAATGGTCACTTTTTCTAAGTTGTCGCGGTACAGGTAGGCCAATCGCCAATCTCCTTTTGCTAAGTATTCGCTCATTTGCAGCCCCACCCGTTCCGAGTTGTTGAAGCTCAGTTCAAACTCTTTCAGCAACCTCGTTTTGGCGCGCTCAATTTCTTCGGGCGTAATGGGCACTTCTACGAGCCGATCCAGCGTCTCCGTCATTGCTGACAATGCATCTTCCAGCGGTTTTTCTTTGAGGACTTCCGCAGAAAAATAAGCATACCCGTCTTCTTTCAGGGAAGAAACGTAACCATATTGCGAAGAAGCCTTCTTACTTTCAACCAAAGATTTATACAATCGCCCGGATGGTTCGCTGGTTAGTACTTCCAACAAAATAGTCAGGGGCGCAAAATCAGCATGGGCGCCCGCGCAAATATGGTAAAAACAGGAAGCCACCTGTACGTCGCCTACGCGGCGCAGGGTCACCGAACGTTCGCCATCCTGAACGGGTTCGCGGGTATAAGTAGGGTAGAGGAAGCGCTCAGGACGGGGAATTCCGCTAAAATATTCATTGACGAGTTCCAACGTTTTCTGTTCGTCAATTTTGCCGCCAACCAACAAAATGGCATTGTCGGGCTGGTAATACTTTTTATAAAAAGCCTGAAGGCGTTCAATCGGCACATTTTCTAAATCAGACTTGGCTCCAATGGTGGATTTGCCATAATTATGCCACAGATAAGCGGTGGAAGTTACGCGTTGGGTCAGAATGCTGCCGGGAAAGTTTTCGCCGCGTTCATACTCGTTGCGCACCACCGTCATTTCGCTGTCGAGGTCTT
>JBJXFD010000597.1:0-6504 GCA_046153985.1 Saprospiraceae bacterium | reverse complement strand
GGACATAATCATCCCGCCTGTTGCTGGATTCATATCTGTGGTAGTCCCACCTGCCGACACCCAGGCGCCTCCCGTAAAATGGGCAACGCGAAGATTAGTGATGTCTGATGCCATGGCCATCGCATTGCCAAACCAGCGCAAACTGACCCTGACAGAAGCGGGGTCTGCACTGATTTTAGTCAAATCCCAGTATTCTTCGTCGGTAATTTCAGCGATTCCCATCCCCATCCCCAGCACCAGGGAAGGCGGCGGCCCAACGAAATACTCAGCCCGAAAAGTAGCCGTAGCCGTCGGAGCAGAAATGGACATCGGCCCATAAGTCGTTCCTTTTCCTGTGGGAAAAGTGAACCCAGTGTTGCCAATTTTTTGAACCGGGCCATTGACGAAAGCCGTAGCAATCGCGCTGGCCGTAGCATTGTTGTTAAAGATCAGCACATTCGTATTCGTCGTAGCGAGTAAGCCTTGGGTAAAAATAAACTGCCTGCCGATGTAGACCGGGCTTGAAAGTTGAGCGCCTGCGGGGTTGTTCAGCACAAGGGTATCGTAAGGCGCAGTAGTGCCCCCTCCAATGGTTTGTTGGGTCGAGCCGTTGAGATTGATGCGGCCATTGCCCTGATTAAAAAAGGAACCGCTGTTTATCAAATTTCCGGCGATGTTCAACAAGGGGTTATTGGGCACTCCATTGTAAATGACACCGGAATTGATCGTAAAATTCCGGGAAATGGTATGCGTCCCGGCAGCCATGGTTTTGAGGCCGCCCGACAAGGTCACGTTCGCATAATCCGTTCTTTGGCTCACAATTTGGACCAACGGTGACGGCGCATTGAATTCAATGGTCGAATTGGCGCCAAGCCATATTGCCGGCGCATTTGCAGGGTTGATGGCGGGAGTGCCCGAAGCGCCTGAAAAACCAAGTGTATCCGCAGTACTAAAAGTCCCGTTAATGATCGCTGCGCCGCCAGCTCCGTTCCAGGTAATCGAGGTTGTTCCGGCATTTAACCTTGATCCGGCCATTACGATAATGGTATCCGCCGCGCCTCTGGTTACAGCCACGTTGTTGGTGTTCAGCACACTGCCGAAAACAAGGTTTCCGACGGTAATTTTTCCAGCAATGATGCCATTAGTTACGGGGGTGGCTGCCTGAAAGGATACGCCCGCAGTATTGTTGATGGTTACATTGTCGTAATCATAAGCGGATCCGGTTGGAATTATTTGTGGAACCGTGCCATTAAAATTGACGGTGCTGCCGGCTGCCCTGTCTAAAGTGCCCCCGGGGACGCCTGTGATGGCGCCTCCAATATTTAAAGTACCCGCATCCTGTATCCGGACGCCGTTCCGATTTCCACTCCCGTTCATTGTGATATCACCTGAAACAGTCAAGGTTCCCGTTGTTATGGTGATTTCAGAATCTATATCGCCGGCGCTGGTATTTTCCATCGTGATTGATGAGCAACTCAACGTACCGTCGTTCACTGCAATAACTTTGTTGTCGCCACTTCCAGTACCCGCATTAATTATAATGGTGCCTGTGACGGACAGCGAATTGGGGGAATTTATGGTGATTATATTAACCGTATCTCCGCCACTAATTGTAAGACTGGCGCAAACCGCAGCAGTATCTACAATTACCTCGAATCCATTGGGAATCACTGCATCAGTTGCTGCCGTAGGAATGCCGCCACACCAGTTGCCTGCATCATTCCAGTCGGTACTGAAAAGACCCAGCCAGTTTCCGGTTGTGCATCCGGTATTGATGTTTATTATTCCTGAAGTACCAATAACAAACCAGGTATCATCCGTATTGGCTGCCGCAGAACCGCTGCTTCCCCATGAACCGGTAGCTTTATTAACGCCTCCAAGGGTTAAGCTAAGCGCCGAGGAAGTGGAACCATCCATTAGACGAGCTTTAGCTGAGCCGCTAATGGATAAATTATTGGCAATTACCGTAGTTAAAACCCCATTAATTGTCTTATTCCCCGAACCACTGAGTGCAAGGTTGTTGTAGCTTCTTTGGGTAACCTGCTGGTTACCGGTAGCATTGTATTCAATGGTTGAACTGCTCCCAAGTGTGATTGTCGGCGAGTTGGTAGAACTGATCGCCCTTGCTGCAGCGCCTGAGAAGCCAGCAGTATTTGCCGTTTGAAAAGTTCCGTTTATGGTAATTGTCCCTGCCACACTACCCCAGGTTATTGAGGTGGTTCCGGCATTCAACGTAGAGCCGGCAGCAACGATGATTGCATCAGCGCCGCCTCTTGCAACGGCTAAGTTGTTCGTGTTAAAGACGCTTCCCGGAGTTATATCTCCTACAGCAATCGTCTCTGTGACCCTGGCAGCGGAAATGGTATCTCCCAAAATAGCTCCGGCAGTATTGTTGATGGCTAAATTGGTATAGACGTAATCGTTGTTCATGACAACCGTTTGTGGAGCAGTCCCATTGTAATTGACCGTACTGCCGACCGTGCTTTCTAAATCACCTCCACTGATCGCGCCTCCAATATTTAAAGTGCCTGCTCCGGAAAATCGGATTGCATTTCTACTTGCATCACCGTTCATGGTAATGTCTCCGGAAACCGTTAGGGTGCCTGTTGACAGGGTGATTTCAGAATCTATAGTGCCAAGTGCTGTATTCCCCATAGTGATGGAAGAACAACTCAGGGTACCGTTATTCACAGCAATAATTTTGTTGACTCCACTTACCGTACCCGGATTAATTGTGATCGGTCCTAAAACTGTTAAAGCATTATTTGCATTAATGCTGAGGGTATTGGCAGTAGCTCCACCTTCTATGATCAAACTGGCGCAAACCCCACCAGGGTTGTTCACATTTACAGTAAATCCATTAGGAATGATCACCGCATCCCCCGCACCAGGCACACCTGCAGGGGTCCAGTTGTTATCATTGTTCCAATTATTACCGGATGAGCCGTCCCAGGTTTTTTGTCCCCACCCCACATTGCTGGTCAGTAGCAAGGCTGTAAATAAAAACAGGGGAAGCAAACCGGAGAATAAAGAGGTGGCCTTGCGCATTTGCACAGGAAGGATTTGTTTGGTAGCGCTCATAGGTAAGCTCTGTTAAGGATGTGATGAAAATCGTTTTTGGGTCGTCACGTGTTGATTTTGGGAAACAACTTTAAACCAGGGAGTTAGGGCATTCATTAGAAAATTCTTGCCCCGACAGTTGCGGGGACGCAAGGTATAAATCAATGCGTAAAATTAGTCAAAATGTTCGATTTTTGATAGCCTTGTGATAATTTCAGGCTAAAATGGAGGGAGGGAGGTGAGACGGTAGGGGCGACCCTCGCGGTCGCCCTTTGTCATATGTGTGTGGGTAACGCGGAGTTTCGCGGAGTAAACATGAGTCATCCCGAATTTTTAGGTACTTTATGCCATGTCTTGACGTTTTTGGGCGTCGTACTGGTGCAGCGCACCCAAATTTTTGTAGATATTGATCATCCAGGAGGGGGTTAGGTGCAGCGCACCGTGACAACTGTTGCCACAACATGCCAAGATTGCGGTGCGCTGCACCCCCGCTATGCGCGGGGCAGGCTTTACTACCCTTGATTCCCATGGTCTACAAAGATTACTGGTGCGATGCACCTCAACCAAAAATTTGGGATGACTCATGTTTACTCTGCGAGACTCCCCGAAACCCTGGGTGTTTTATACAGCATTCCGCGTTCTCCGTGTTCTCAGCGTAGTCCGCGTTCCCAAGGAAGGTTTTCAGGAACGCGGAGAACGCAAACGACGCGGAGAACGCGGAATAGTTTATTGCTTCACAAAAGAAGTACTAACCACACCATCCGCTGTGCGCAACCGAACGATGTACGTTCCGGCAGGCAGTTGCGAAACGGCGATCGGCGCGCTGACGGCGTCGGAAGCCGAAACATTCAGCACCTGGCGCCCGGTGTAATCGTAAATTTCTATGCGGTCGCCGGCTTGCAGCAAACGATCCGTTTTCAGGTTGAGTTCGTTGTTGGCCGGGTTGGGGAACACCAGCAGGCGAATTTCAGCACCGGATTTGCCCATAAATACCGCTTCTACTGGCGAAAACGAAAACTGGCCGTCGAAATCGACCTGGCGCAGGCGGTAGTAGTTCCAGTCGTTTAGGGGCAACAGGTCTGTAAATTCGTAATTGTGCGGCGTTTGGCTGGTTCCTGCGCCGGCTACTTTGCCGATGTTTTCAAAATCGCGGCCATTGCTGCTGCGTTCGATTTCGAAAAAGGCGTTGTTGAGTTCGCTTGCGGTGCGCCAGTCTAATTGGACGGTTTTGGATTTTGGGGTGGCGGTGAAGGAGACCAATTCGATGGGCAAAGGATTCAGCGCTACAACAGATCCGAGGGTGAACGGGCTGAAGAAGTCGACTGGTTCAGACATAATCATCCCCCCTAATTCCGGATCGCCCACAGAGTTCCCTCCTGCCGACACCCATTCGCCTCCTACAAAATGGGCAACCCGAAGGTTCGGAATATCCGATGCCGCAGCCATGTCATTGCCAATCCAGCGCAAAATGACTGAAACAGAAGCGGGGTCTGCACTGATTTTTTCTAAATCCCAGTATTCTCTGTCAGTAATTTCTGCAATCCCCATACCCAGCATCGTGGGTGATTCAGGCGCCGCAGCAAAATACTCTGCCTGAAAAGCGTCCGTTACCGCACCAGGAGCAGGAGCAGAAATTCCGATTGGACCGTAAGTCGTTCCATCCCCTGTAGGAAACTTAAAAGCATCATTGCCGATTTTTTGAACCGGGCCATTTACGAAAGAAGCCGAACTTCCACCATCCGGAACAACGGTCACGTCATCGCCAAGCGTAAGCAAATTTGTCGCATCTGTGGTCAGGTTTCCTTCCGTAAGCCTCAATGTCCCAGGCATATTGATGATTTGTGGGGCAGTTAGGGCTACGCCTAATGGGTTATCTATTTCCAGATCACCGATGAGCGTGGCGGGAAGACCGTCGCCTGTACTCTGGGCGATTGTGCCGTTGTAGAGATAGTTGGCGGCGGGGGCAAAAGTGCGTGTAGCGGTTTGGATGTTCCCACAATCACTCATGCAGGCTGCCGTAGTTATGCCAAAGGGCGAGGTAATGCCGAGGGTAGCGCCAGATTGCAAAGTGAAAGAACCGGGAACAAGTGCGGTCAAATCAGATGTAATTACTGTGTTTTCATTGATCATTTGCAGGGTTGCCCCCGTATTCACAACAAAGTCAATTGTGCCAACGATCATGCCTGTCCCATTGCCCGAGTCGCAAACTGTATTGCCATCAAACTGGATGGTACCAAGTGCCTGGGTCGGTGCTACATCAATATTTGAATCAACAATATCACCATGAGTATGGGTGTAATCCCCGGAAACGATCACAAGCCCATCAGCATTTCCGTTTCCATCATTGATTAGGAAATCGCCTCCGGTTACGGAAAAATCGCCTGTTTCCAAAGTTCGGGAGGCCCCATTAATTGCAAGACGGAAAACGCCCCCTGATTGAGAGAAATTTGAAACAGTTAAAATTGTCTGGCTAACCTGAAGCCTCCCCGTTCCTGTACTGATCACTTCAAGATTGCCTGCGATAGACATTGTACCTGTATTTGGAAAATTTTGATTATTCGTCTGTGATGGACGATCCCAGGTCAAATTAAAGAAACTCTGATTGAGGCCTGCGATTGTACCTCCGGTACCTTCTACATTACAATTTGCGCCCATTTCCCAAGTTGCCGTGGGTATTGTGCCTCCACTTCTATTATTGACGTAAGTGCCGCCACTAAAAGTCAGGTTAGCGGCCGTAGAAGTAACCGATCCTCCATTATTGCTGATTTCACCAGTAACTATTGTCGTACTATTCGTTGCATTGAAAACTCCATTGTCATTCGTTCCAGCACTATCCAGGTTAAGATTCCCTGCAATAGACGCAGTATTGCCCATCCCTGAAAATGCAAGTGTTAAAGTTCGGGATCCTCCCCCGTCATTCCCGGTTAAGGTAAGTGTGCTGCCACTCGCTATTTCCAGTGCGTTACCAACGTTTGAAATGGTAAGGGTTTTAACTCCTGCACCACTTGTTGATAAAGTTACCGTTGCCCCACCATTTATTTGTAGCCGGCCAATAGTCTGATTCGGAACATTTGTGATGGCAGCATCCGTACTAATGACAAGAATATCATCAGCGTCTGGTAGAGTTCTTGGCATCAACATATCATCGGCCCAGTTCCCGGCAACAATCCAACTGTTACCCATACTACCAGTCCACGTGTAGGTCGTCTGCCCCCACACTCCGCCGCTCACCAAAAGCAGCGCCAGCAAAAGCAGCAATGAAAAAGAAGATCGAAAAGAATGCCGGCCACTCCGGCCAAAAAGTGAAGCGTGTACGCTCCGCATAGCGGTAGCGTTTCGTAGATTAGTGCTCATAGGACAACATCGGTTTTAAGTGTTTACAAAAGGGTACTATTAAGAAAGTAATTAAAAAACGTCGCGATAAAAATACGAATATTTTTAATCAACCATTCTTTTATCCTTTTT
>JBJXFD010000589.1:0-11772 GCA_046153985.1 Saprospiraceae bacterium | reverse complement strand
AAAAGCTGGGCGCAATGGCCAACACCTGCCGGTATTTCGGGCGGTTTTGGCGCTGCCGCATCTCCTCTAAAGACAACACCGAATGGGCGTAACAGAAACTGTATTTCCGCAGGCAGTAAGGCCAGGCGCGGAAACTGCTGTTCGGGTCTGCCTTTTCGGTCAGCAGGGCTTCAAAAGGCAAGTATTCCAGCAGGCCGTCGGGGATGATCGTCACGCGGTAAGGGAGGTGGGCGCTGATGGGTTGCAGGAGCTTTTGGTAGAGGCGGTAAGCGCCGTCGGCGTAGGCTTTGACCAAAGTGTCGGATGGCGTCAGTACGTAGTTGTAAATGCTTTCCCGCAGGGCCTTGATGTCGTCGTCTAACGCGCCTATGGGCGCTTTGGTCATGAAATAACCGCCGTCACCCCGGTATACTAAGGTGTAAATATGGTCATCGCCCACAAAATACTGCACTAAGGCTTCCTGTGGCTGCAACAGCCGGTTCAGGATGGCTGCCGTTTCGGGGCTGCGGTCGGCGTGTTTCATCGTGTAATACGCCGGATAGTCCTGTTCCATCTGCTTCAGCAAAGCCCAGTATTGTTCGCGCAGGATAAACAGGCTGTCATTGTGGGCATGAAAGGCGGGGTCGTTCTGTTGGGCGGCGGGCAATTTTCGGCTCGACTCGTATCGGCGGTTCTCTAAGGTGGCAATCTGTTCGCGCAGGCGCCGTTCCGTAGACAGCAGCGTATCCGGAATGCCGGCTAAAATGTTGGCTTTGGACTGCTGCATCATTTCTTTCAGCAAAATACTCCGGCTCTTTTCCATGTAGCGCATCGCCCGGTTCACGTACTTCCGGTCGCCCCGCAACTGGTAAAACTGGTAGTTGACCTCGATGATGCTTTCAAAAATATAGTAAAATCGACCCACTAAATATTGCTTGGAATCCGAGTCGTCGAAAGAACTGATGATGTAGTCAATCAGCCGGATGCATAAATCGTAGTCCTCATGGGCGCGCTCGAGGTCTTCTTCGCACCCGTTTTTCAAAAAAAGTTGCAGGCTGTTTTTGGCTTTGAAGTAGAGGGTGATGAGGAGGCTGGGCTTGGACCCAATAATTTGTTCAAAGGGGAGTGTTTTCTTCTCATCAAACCCCACGCTTGCTAAAGCACTGTCTATCAAAACAGCCGCTTCGGGAAACCGGTTGAGATTGGTGTAACAGGCACCAGCTTTTGTTAAGTTCTCAAATATTATAATTCTATAATCATACTTTACATCATTAAGCTTTTGGTTTGCAACTAAAAAGAATTTCACAGCTTGCGCATATCGCTCTAAAAAATAATAACAATTCCCAATTCTTCCATAAATTCTTCCTACTTGTATTGAATCTTTCTCGTTAAATAGATTTACAGCTTTATTATATATATTAATTGCACCAAAGTAATCTTCCTTCTTTTGGTATGTCAAAGCTAAAGATTGATAAAAATCAGATAGCCTTTTAGTGTCTATAGTTGAATTGTTCCGGGCAATTCCTATGGCTTTTTCTTTAAAAATTAAAGCTTTTTCATAGCTACCAAGAAAATCATTGCATTCCCCCAAGTTTATATAAATACCAGCCACATTAATACTTTTAGCCCCAAACTCTTGAGTCGCTAATTTACTAGCTTTTTCAAAATAGCTAATTGCTTTATGTATATCACCTTCTAATTTATAAACAAGCCCTATAACCTCAATGGCTTTAATAATTGAAGATGCACTGCAATGCTTATATTCTTCGCATCTTTTTATCACCATATTTGCGTAGTTCAGTGCTTTATCCGTATCCCTATACCATTCATGACACAATGCTAGATATAAATTTATATCAATTTCGTTTTCAATACTATCTCCTTTGTATTTCAAAGCATTCTCAAAGTATTTAATCGCTGGCTTTATCTTTTTATTTTCTCTAAAAAACAGTCCAATTGATTTATTAAGATTAAATAATTCATTTCTATTCTTTTTATCATCTAATTTATTGGATACTCTATCGTAATAAGAAGAAAGATCTTCTATCTTATGATTCTTTTGATATAATTTTTCTATTTCATTCATGGTTTGCTTTAACGAATATTGCGCCAATATACCCGCAGGGATAATAAGATTTAACAACAAAATGAATGCTACTGCTTTCATAATATATCTTTTTCTAATGAAAAACAAAAGGCATACTTTACTCCTCCATCTGTTATACTCAACGGCAATAGGTTTTGTACATTTGTGGTTTTAGAGTTGTTAGTTTCAAAAAGCTAACAGTTCTAAAGCTACAAAACCTATTGTAGCAAAGTATAGGCAGGTTGGTTCAAAGAGGGTACTTCTATGATCGAAAGGCTGATAGCCCAAAGTGGAGCATATTTTATTAAGGTAAATATATGTCATTCGTATTCAAAAAAGCAAGTGCCCTATCTACATATCTTGCAGATAGGGCACTTATTATAATCTGTCTCTTAAATATTTTTTGATCTTACTTTCAAAAAACATTCAAGGAAGAACCAGTTTATTCTTCATTCGCTACTGGAGGAGTACTATCATCCCCCAACTGCTCCTTCAACTGCGAGAAAATATCCAGATCTCCCAATGTAGACTTCTCAATGGTAGACTGTTGTTTTTTCACAGCGGTGCGGGTTTGCACGCGTTCGTCGTCTTTTTCGCGTTTCACCGACTCGTCTGCCTCGCGGCGGATGTCCTCAATGTAGCGCAGGTGAGAAACGAGGATGCGTTTGTCGTCGCGGTTGAATTCGATGACTTTCACTGTCAGCACTTCTTCTACTTCCGCCATGCTGCCGTCTTCCTTGCGGATGTGTTTGGCAGGTGCAAAAGCTTCGAGACCGTATGGCAACTGTACGATGGCGCCCCGGTCGTCGCGGCGCAGCACGGTTGCTTCGTGGTATGAACCAACTGGGAAAACATTTTCAAACGTATCCCATGGGTTTTCTTCGATGTGCTTGTGGCTCAGCGACAATTTGCGGTTGTCTTTGTCAATGTCCATCACCACCACTTCGATTTTGGAGCCCACTTTCGTGAACTCGGAAGCGTGCTGGTAGCGCTTGGTCCAGGACAGGTCGGAGATGTGAATCATCCCGCCGATGCCTTCTGAAAGCTCGACAAATACGCCCCACTGCGTGGTGTTTTTCACCTCGCCCGTCAGGCGGCTGCCAATCGGGAAGCGCTGTTCGATTTCGCCCCATGGATCTTGCGCCAATTGCTTGATGCTGAGCGACATTTTGCGGTCGTCGCGGTCAATGGTAACCACTTTTGCTTCGTACATCTGACCCAGCTTGAAGTATTCGCGGGCATTGACCGGCTGGTTGCTCCAGGTCACTTCCGAAACGTGGATCAGGCCTTCTACGCCCGGTTCAATTTCGAGGAATGCGCCGTAATCTTCAATGTTGACGATTTTGCCTTTAACCACTGCACCTTCCTGGATGTCGGCGTTGAGCACTTCCCATGGATGTGGTTGCAGTTGTTTGAGACCCAGCGAAATCCGCTTTTTGTTTTCGTCGAAATCGAGTACAACCACGTTGATCTTCTGGTTGAGCGCCAGTACGTCGCGCGGATCGGAAATCCGTCCCCAGGAAATATCCGTGATGTAGAGCAGACCATCTACGCCGCCCAAATCGAGGAATGCGCCGAAATCGGTGATGTTTTTGACCACCCCTTCCAGTACCTGTCCTTTTTCCAGACCGGCAATGATGGCTTCGCGCTGTTCTGCCAGATCGCTTTCAATCAGCGCTTTGTGCGAAACAACAGCGTTTTTGATGGTTTCGTTGATCTTCACGACCTTGAATTCCATCGTTTTGCCTACGTATGCATCGTAATCAATGATCGGCTTGATGTCAATCTGAGAGCCGGGGAGGAAGGTTTCCAAACCGGAAGCGTCCACAATAAGACCGCCTTTCGTTTTGCTAACCACCGTACCGCGGATAACGGTTCCGTTCTGGTAAGAATCCACGATGTTTTCCCAGGCGCGCAGCAGCTTGGCTTTGCGACGCGAAAGCACCAGCTGGCCCCTCGAGTCTTCCTGCTGCTCCACATAAACTTCTACCCGGTCGCCAATCGTCAGTTCCGGCATATCGCGGAATTCAGAAAGGGCAATCAACCCGTCTGATTTGTAACCAATGTCGAGTACGATATCGCCGCTGTTGATCGAAGTGACCCGTCCGGATACGATTTCGTTTTCCAGCACAGCCGTCAGCGTAGCGTCGTATTGTTCTTGTAGTCTTTGCTTTTCTTCTGCCGGGTAGGTGCGCCCGCGCTTGTTCGTAATGGCCCAGTCGAAGTCGTCGTGTGGCGTATCATTGGATACCAACGGTTCGAGTGGCAGCTCTAATTCTTCTTCCTCTTCTTCTACGACCGGATCTTCAGTCGTGTCCACCGCGGCGATGCTTCTAACCACCACCGGGGCCTCGGCAACCAATACTTCGGCAACTAAGGCTTCGGGAATTTCTTCAATTTCCTCCTCTGCGGGAGTGTCTAAGATTTCCGGCATTTCTTCTTCCGGATCCAGATCAAGATTTTTTTCGTCCAGCATTGACAGAATGCTTTTAATAAGGTGAATAAATAAGGTTCAAAAACTCCATACCTGCGTTTGTATCGCTACCTCACGGGTTTGGAGGCGCAAAGGTAGTTTTTTCTACGGTAATAATGTATTTTTTTTACCAAATTGATAGCCCAATAGCCCCTGGTTTGCATGAGCTATTCCGATTACCGGCACAAGTTCTGGTAAAAAGAACGGCATGAAATTGCAGGGCAAAAGAAAATTTGTACATTTGGTGTGAAACAAGAATTACAAATAAATACCAGACATGACAGCAGAACAAAGACCATGGCTTAAGAATTATCCTAAAGGCGTACCTGCCAATATAGATGCCGATGCTTATCCGAATCTGGTGAGCATGCTTCAGGAATCTTTCAGCAAGTACAGCGAAAAACCGGCGTTTTCCTGCATGGGCAAAACGATTACGTTCAGTCAGTTAGACCGGCTTTCTGCGCAATTTGGCGCTTACCTGTTGTCGCGCGGATTAGAGCCGGGCGATCGCGTGGCCCTGATGATGCCCAATTTGCTGCAATACCCCATCGCTTTGTTCGGGGCCTTGCGCGCAGGACTGATCGTGGTGAACACCAATCCGCTCTATACGCCGCGCGAAATGTTGCACCAGTTCAACGACTCCGGCGCCAAAGCCATCGTGATCGTAGAAAATTTTGCCGCCAACCTTCAGAAAATCCTGCCCGAAACGCAGATCAAAACCATCATTGTAACCAGCATTGGCGAATTGTTGGGATTCCCCAAGGGCGCGATTGTGAATTTGGTGGTGCGCAAGATTAAAAAAATGGTGCCGGCGTTCAACATTTCCAATACGGCCAGCTTTTCAGAGGCATTGGCACAGGGGAAAAAATTTACCCTGCCTCCGGTCTCCGGCGGTCCCGACGATACCATTCTGCTGCAATACACCGGCGGCACCACCGGCGTATCGAAAGGCGCCATGCTGACCAACCGGAACCTCATTTCCAATATGCTGCAAATGCGGGCCTGGGCAGCGCCCCTGCTAAAGGAAGGCCAGGAAATAATGCTGTGCCCCCTGCCGCTTTACCATATTTTTGCATTTACGGTTAACTGCCTTTTCGGCATCAGCATGGGTGGGCTTAATGTGCTGGTTACCAATGCGCGGGACATTCCTTCCATCATCAAAGCGATGAAAGATTTCCCAATTTCTGTGGTGACCGGGTTGAATACCCTGTTCAACGCCATGCTAAACAACAAGGATTTTGCTGCGCTCGACTTCAAGCCTCTGCGCATTACGCTGGGCGGCGGCATGGCCGTGCAGCGCCCTGTTGCCGAGCGCTGGCAGCAGGTCACCGGTTGTTTTTTGGCGGAGGGCTTTGGCATGACGGAATCTTCGCCCGTTGCTACCGCGAATCCTTTTGACGGCACCGGTCGCCTTGGCACCATCGGCATTCCGATTCCGTCCACCGATCTGCGGATTGTGAGTGAGGAGGGCAAAGTCTTAGCTTTTGGCGAAATTGGCGAAATCCAGGTCAAAGGCCCGCAGGTGATGAAGGGGTACTACAACCGCCCCGACGCTACTGCGGAAACCATTGTAGACGGCTGGCTTTGCACGGGCGACATCGGCATCATGGAAGACGACGGTTTTGTCCGCATCGTGGACCGCAAAAAAGATATGATCTTAGTTTCAGGCTTCAATGTCTACCCGAATGAAATAGAAGAAGTGGTGGTCTCCCACCCGAAAGTGCTCGAAGCAGCAGCGGTGGGCGTTGTCGATGAAAAATCGGGCGAAGTGGTGAAAATTTTTGTGGTGAAAAAGGACGCTTCTCTCAGCGAAAGCGAGCTACTCGCCTTCTGCAAAGAGAACATGACAGCTTATAAAGTGCCGAAGCACATTGAATTCCGCAAAGATTTGCCGAAAACGAATGTTGGTAAAATTTTGAGACGGGAGTTAAGAGATGCCAAGTAGACAGCGGATTACAGCGGTTTTATGTCGTCAACTTAGCGACCTGAACGACCCTGCAAGGGTCAAATTTGAATAGCCCCCGATGCAATCGGGGGAAAAGTGGAAGTGGTGAGGTAACGCGCAACCCCGAATGGGGTTGAATATTGACAATCGAGCGTGGCGGGTTAACAGTTAACATTCAACCCCATTCGGGGTTGTGCGTTATATTTCGTTTATGCGACCTACCCCCGATTGCATCGGGGGCTATTCACCTTCAACCACTTCGTGGTTACCATTCACTAAGTTGACGACATTATATAGTAGGTTACCCCCCGTACGTGAAAACATCCTGATCTTTCAAAAAAGGGAACTTTTCGCGGAAGGCCTGTTGTGCGTCCGCGGAAAGTTCAATCGTATGCACGCCTTCCACTTTGGCAAGGTGGTACAACACGTTTCCTTCATAATCCACCACGCAGGAATCGCCTGAATAGGCAATGTCCTGCCCGTCTTTGCCCACGCGGTTTACGCCAATGGTATACGCCTGGTTTTCGATGGCGCGCGCGGTCAGCAAAGCCGTCCAGGCATGGCGGCGGCGCTCCGGGAAATTGGCGACGTACAGCAGCAGGTCGTAGTTTTCCGTATTGCGGCTCCACACCGGAAAACGCAGGTCGTAGCAAATCAGGGGGCATATTTTCCAACCTTTGAGTTCCACGGTCAGCCTTTTTTCTCCCGGCGAATAGGTTCGGTCTTCGCCAGCGTAGGCAAACAAATGGCGCTTGTCGTAAACCGCCCAACTCCCATCCGGACGCATCCAGACGAAACGATTGTAGTAGCGACCTTTTTCCAGTGCAATAAAACTTCCGGCAACCACCGCGCGGCTTTTGGCTGCATAGCCGGCAAGCCACTGCATCGTCGGACCGTCCATGCTTTCAGCAAGCGCGGGCGCATTCATAGAAAACCCGGTAGTAAACATTTCCGGGAGCAGGATGAGGTCGGCATCGGCTGGGAGCGCATCAATTTTTTCGCCGAAACGCTGCAAATTAGCGGCTTTATCCTCCCAGGCTAATTCCGCTTGCAACAGGCTTACACGCAGGTTTTCCATGGAACAATTAATTTGGTACTTCGCGCTGCTTGATGTATTAGACCAACGATAGCGCTCAGTATGACAAAAAAGGATTTGCTCCCGACTGTGGTCGGGACGCGAGGCCTAAAATAAAAAGAGGCAGAGCGTTTAGCGCGCAATGCCTCTTTTCAGTGTATTGACAGAACAAAAAATTACTTCTTCTTGCCGGTGCCGGTTGCTTTTTCAGCAGCCATCGTTGCACTACGCAGTGCGCGTGGGATTTCGATGGTGGCAACCGGAATGCCCGGGGAGCTAAGGATTTCAATGCCATCGCCGGCCTTGATGTCGCGAACCCGGATGGATTGACCAAGCTCCATGTGCGTGATATCGAGCAACAGCTCGTCTACCATCTTATCGGGCGTAGTTTTGATTTTTACCTTGCGAACTTTTTGCAGCAGTTTACCCCCTGCTTTCACCCCGGCAGCCGTTCCTTTGAAACGAACCGGAACCTCCACCTTGATGGTGTTGCCTTCGTTGAGGCGCAAAAAGTCTATATGGAGTACGTTTTCACGCGTAGAGTGGAACTGGAGATCTTTCAGGATGCAGCGGTAGTGCTGGCCATCCACTTCGACGTCTGCCAGTTTGAAGTCAGGCGTATAGATCAGTTGTTTCACATCGTTTTTCGTCGTTGTGAAATGGATAACGGTATCGCCGCCGTACAATACACATGGAATGAGACCTGCAACGCGTGCGGCCTTCGTTGATTTTTTGCCAAGATCCTGTCTGACTTCCCCTTTTACGGCAATTTCTTTCATGACTGTATTTGCTTTAAGATAACAACTTCTTTTCCAGTGAAATATTGAACTTCGCAGTTCAACCCCTGAAACGGGAGGCAAAGGTATTGATTTTTTTAAAAGAAAAAAGAAAGTTGCCGGAAGATTTTTATGATTATACAAATCGCTCCACATAAGGGCCGACCAGTGTTTTTAAAGTAGCCAGCGCTAAGCCTTTTGCATCCTCAGCTTTGATGCCCCGATCCATGTAATAGTCTTCCAGCAGCACCTGCGACTGAAAAAATACGACCTTAAAAGCAGCGACCATTTGCTCATTTAGCGGATCGCGGGTTGCCCAGCCATTGAGTCCGACCCAGGTTCGGGCATTCCAGTTTTCCGTTTCTTTCAGCTCTTTGTCTGTGAGCGCTTTGGTGGAAAGAGAAAGCTGAGCGCGCCGGGAAGTCGCAGCGCCCAAAACGGAAGCGTTGGGCATTTCGCCGGCATTGAGGTCAGCGGCAATCGCTTCCAACACGGTTATGGTTTCCCAATTACTAATTTGATCACAGGCTTTCATGGCAAACCCAACATCGGAGTAATCGGCGATGATGGACTGTGCAGTGGCTGACTCTGAAGGGTGGCGTTCATTCAGCCAGCACGGAGCGGTGTACGTGTTACCCGGTGCGCTGTGAATGTAGTAGAGGTGCAAAATCAGCTGGTTGAGATCCTCATATGCGTAAGTTGCATTGTAGTCGAACGGCAGGCGGCCTTTCATTTTTTTGCCGTTGTAAGCGCCGCGCAAGGCATTGTTCATCAAGTTGTTCACTTGTTTATCCGGGCCGAATGACCGGAACAGCAGGTAGGCCCGGTAGGCCAATGCAGCTGGTTCATTAAAGGTTTCCAGTGTTCTGGATGCAAGGCCGTCGGACGGAATGTTATTGATGGTTTGTTGCAGGCGATTGCCGGAATTTGTTCCGGAATGTTCGGCCACCAGGCGGTATTTCTGGATGACGCGGTCGTTGTCGTACACCGATTGGAAGGCGCTGGCTGTGCCGCCTCCGTAATATCCGTCGAGGTCGCTTTTATACGTACCGGCTTCTTTCAGCGTTTTTTGCAGTTCGAGCGCGGAACGGCGTTTGATGTTGGCCCTGATTTTTGGCAAGGCAACCGCTTTGCTGACCGGCGGTTGTGCTTCGACGGCGCCTTTGGCAGTCATCCCCTGTTGCTGCGGCTGTTGCATTTGTGGGGATTTTACCATCCAGCCGGAATTTTCTTCATAACTGCGCGGCGGTTCTTTTCCGTAAGGATCCTGAGTGATTGGTTGCTGGGTGGTTGGCCGGGTATCCGTTCTTTGCATTGAGGGGCGCGGTCTTGGCGTTTTAGGGGCTTCTTCAAAAACGAGGGGGATGAGCGGTTTTTTAATCCCGGTTTCAAAATCTCCAGCTTTATGCAGGAAGATCGAGTTCACGCTTCGGATGAAAGCGTCGGGGAAACCTGTTTTTTTAAGGGCTGCCAGGCGCTGACGGGCCGTTTCCATGTCCGGGAACGTGCCAGTTGCTATTTTGAGGCTTTCGCTGCCCGCGATGACATACAAATCGCCGGCTTTTGTAAATTTTTGCCAGTCTACTGCTTTCCCGGGGGCACTCACGCCCAGTTGAATGACGGTAATGGTGACGCCTTCCGACGGAAACCGCTCGATGACGCTGGCGTTGGCGTAGCCTTTCCGTTTCACTTCGATCAGGGTTTTTTCCGCAGTAATGCGATCCTCAAACGCGCCAATGTGGATATCGTACAAGTTGGCATCCGCCTGGATGGCGTATACAAACCCAAAGGGTCGGATGGCGTCAAAATCCTGCGGCCGCACATCTACAAAAGAGCCCACCCGAACAGCATAATAGTTTTGGGCGGGAGCAAGTGCTGCGGCACAGAGAAAACTGAACAAAATGAATAGTTTACGCATGATTTCTGACTTCTGTTGATAAAAAAAAGCACCTTTTGAGGCAATCCGGGAAACAAAACCGCTTCCGTTTATCCGGAATTACTAACGCTGTTACCGGCTAAAAATTTCCCCATCTTTCCAGCTGTTGGGTGCAATTAACCTGAAAATCAATACAAATATACTAAATAAACAGGGTGTTTGCGCAAAACATACAACCCAAGTCTCACACCTGTTAATCAAAAGTTAAAGAACGACACTTTTTAAGTTTGGCGAAAACAGAATAAATGAAAGTTTGTTTATCTATCTTTGAAAGTAAAACTATCAAAAACGACTTATAAAAGTCTCATGAGTAAAGTCACTAATTTCTTTTCTGAAATCAAAAGCGATTTCCCGGCCGGCCTGGTCGTCTTTCTGGTCGCTGTCCCCCTCTGTTTGGGGGTCGCCTTAGCTTCGGGCGCTCCGCTTTTCTCCGGCATCATTGCTGGTGTCGCAGGGGGCATTGTTGTTGCCCTGATCAGCGGTCTGGAATTGATCGGGTTAGATCAAAAAACGATGGAACTCCGGTCTGAAAAAGTAGAAGTGCTGCGCAAAAACGCGCTCATGCCCGAAAGTATATAAGAGCTTGTCGGGGAATCCCAAAGAAGCTCTAAGACTAAAGTGACTGAGACTTTTGAGGAGGGCTGGCATCCATTGAATGCCGCCCTCTTTTTTTGTAATCATTGCGCTGTTCTGGATGCAAAAACAGTTTGAGTTGGCGAACAATGAAGAAAAAAAGCTAAAAATCCCTTCCTTCGTCTTATTTTTATGGGAATGAATGCGCGCCTGACCTAACTTGGCCGTAGCTTTATTCGCTCATCAACTTAAATTTTTGTCATGAGTATCTTAAATGATTTCAAAAAATTGCTTTTTGGCGCAAAATCGGTTGCCAAGTCCGCTGCAGATAAAACCGTAGAAGCCGGTAAGGAAGCCGGACACGAATTCATGGATAAATCCGGCGATTTGCTCGAAAAAGCCACCGGAAAAGTAGAACAAATCGGGGCCGTTGTTCTGGATAAGGCGGAAGACATCGGACAAAAAATATGGACCGAAACGGAAGATTTTGTGGCCAAAGCCCGGCAGTATGCAGAAACGGTGACCAGCGGTCCGAAAGAAGTTGTGGATGAACGTTCCGCTCCTTTAACCGATGTGCCAGATGTGCCGCCGGTGAGCGCAACGCCATTCACGCCGGTCACGCCTGAGCCGCCTGCCACACCGGTTGTCCCAAATGTAGCGGAACAAATCGGCGAAAAAGTTGGCGAGGTTGCCGTAAACGTCGGCGAAAAAGTAGAAGGCGTGGCGGAACAAGTGGGTTCAAAAGTATTGGATGTCGCTGAAAACATCGGCGCCAAAGCCTTGGACGTTTCTGCTGATTTGGGTGAAAAATTGAAAGGCGTTTCAGAAAATATCGGCGAATCCGTCATTGAAAAATCCGGAGAATTGTACGAAAAAGCCAAGTCTTTTGGTGAAAACCTGCTGGGGAAAGCCGACGACTTAGTGGAAAA
>JBJXFD010000587.1:0-10598 GCA_046153985.1 Saprospiraceae bacterium | reverse complement strand
TGGCTGAAAACAGCATTGTTGATAAACAGGAAGAACGCTTCCGCGACGCAGTGACCCGGGCAACGGAATTCCGCCAGCGCTTCGGCAGCAGCAAATACCGAAAGGAAATTCTCGAGATTGAAACTACTTCCAATAAAAAAATAAAACAGTTGACGAATGTCGGATATCAAAACCAAAGTTCAAGGACTGGATCCTAATGTTCATGCCCGCGACCTGAACCAAATGGTGCGCGAAACCAATAATATTTACGAAACGCTGGCGATTATCTCCAAGCGTGCCCGTCAGTTGCAGGTGGACATCAAGCACGAGCTGCACTCCAAATTAGAGGAGTTTGCCGTTTCGACCGATACCATCGAAGAAATCAACGAGAACAAGGAGCAAATTGAAATCTCCAAGTTTTACGAGCGCTTGGCCAACCCGGCGATCATCGCTACGGACGAATACCTGAGCGGCGAAATTTACCACCGCTACAGCGAAAAAAAGAAACCCCGCCAGGAGCCCAAAACGGACTAAAGGGGTATGCCCAGGCTTAAGGGAAAAAAAATTATCATCGGTATATCCGGCAGTATCGCTGCGTACAAAGCTGCCATGCTCACCCGTTTATTCGTTAAAGCCGGTGCAGAAGTGCGGGTCTTGATGACACCCTCAGCTACCGCCTTTATCACGCCGCTAACCCTTTCCACGCTTTCCAAAAACGCGGTACTGACCGAGGTCAGCTCCGAAAGTGGCTGGAACAACCACGTCGAGTTGGGCCTGTGGGCCGACGCGATGGTTATTGCCCCTGCAACAGCGAATACCCTTGCGAAATTGGCTATGGGGCTTTGCGATACCATCCTCACTGCCGTTTACTTGTCTGCCCGGTGTCCGGTGTTCATTGCCCCTGCGATGGACGTAGACATGTGGCGCCACCCGGCTACACAGGAAAATGTGCGCCGTTTGCAAGCTTTTGGCAATTTGTTGATCCCCGTTGGGGTTGGCGAGTTGGCCAGCGGCCTGAGTGGCGAAGGTCGGATGGCCGAACCCGAAGAAATTGTGCAACAGCTCGAAGCTTTTTTTGAACCTGACTCGGAATTAGCGGGCAAAGCAGTGCTCATCACAGCAGGCCCCACGCACGAACCCATTGATCCTGTTCGTTTTATTGGCAACCGTTCGTCCGGCAAAATGGGAATTGCCCTGGCGGAAGAAGCTGCCCATCGGGGCGCACGGGTGACCCTGATTCTGGGGCCAACGCACCTGAATCCACCTGCAACGGCTTGCGAAGTGGTCCGGGTAGAAACGGCCCAACAAATGCACGATGCAGCGCTCAGCCATTTCGCCACTTGCGATGTCGCCATTTTCGCAGCCGCGGTAGCTGATTTTCGCCCGGTGGCCGCCGCTTCGAACAAAATCAAAAAACAAGCTGAAAATAAGGTGATAACCCTTGAATTGACAGAAACGCCGGACATTGCTGCTGCATTGGGCGCGCAAAAAAGAGTCGGACAAATCTTAGTGGGCTTTGCTTTGGAAACGCAAGACGAAACTAAGAACGCTTTCTCCAAACTTCAGCGCAAACGCTTCGATTTCATTGTATTGAATTCGCTAAACGACCCGGGCGCAGGTTTTCAGCACGATACCAACAAAATTTCTATCCTTCGTCAGGACAATAGTGTGCGAGATTTTGAGTTAAAACCGAAGCTTGCAGTTGCTGCTGATATACTCGACGAAGTGGAGGCTGCCCTGAAGCGATCCGTCAAATAAATTCTGCGCAGTTGATGCGTGCCATACTAAAGTGATCATGCCATGAAAAAAATGCTGTTCCTCTTTTTCGTTTTGACAACGGTGGGCGTACAAGCCCAGGAACTGACCTTTTCGGTTAAAATCAATACATTAAAGCTACAAACTGTTGACCCTAAGGTTTTTACAACTTTGGAACAAAGCGTAGCCGAGTTTTTGAACAACCAGAAATGGACCGACGAAATTTTTGAAACCACCGAGCGCATCAATTGCAACTTAGTGCTCACCATCCAGGAGGAATTGTCGCCAACGAGTTTCAAAGCGGATTTAGCCATCCAGGCTTCGCGCCCGGTTTATGGGTCTACTTATGAGACACGCATGCTCAACCATTTAGACAAGGAAGTTACGTTTTCGTATGAACAATTCCAGCCGCTGATTTACAGCAAAAACGTGTTCAACGACAACCTCTCTTCGATACTTGCATTTTACGTTTACGTTATTCTGGGTATGGACGCCGATTCTTTTTCGCTTTTCGGTGGAGACGATCACTACCAGACTGCCCAGGAAATCCTCAATACGGTTCCTCAAAACGTCGCCTCTTCCGCTGCTGGCTGGCGTTCGACAGAAGGTAACCGCAACCGCTACTGGATCATCGAAAACATACTCTCTCCCCGGGTGCGTCCGTTGCGCCAGGGATTGTATGAATACCACCGCCAGGGATTGGATATGATGTCGAATGACGTCAATACCGGCCGCGCCATTGTGCTTCAAGCCTTAGAAGAAGTAGACAAAGTCAACCAATCGTATCCAAATGCCATGATCGTGCAAATGTTCAGCAACGCCAAGTCGGATGAAATCGTCGAGATCTTCAAACGGGGAACGCGGCAGGAACAGGATCGCGTGGTGCAGATTATGACCAAAGTTGACGCGACCAACGCCTCTAAATACAGAAACATCAAATCATGAATGGTTTTCCCGGTTTATACTTCGCGCCCCAATTCGTCGTGGCGCTTGCGGTCTTTTTATTTGTAACAGCGCCCAACCTCTACGGGCAACAAAGCGAGTTACCCGCCACCATTACCTGGAGTGAAGAAACGGACAGCCCGAACAATACAATTATGGAAGGGGTGATCGCCACCCACGCCGGGGGGATATACACCCTTCGCAGGCGTTACGGCGGTGGGTTTTCAAAAGAGGCGGTGTTTGTGGAATGGCACGATAAAGACCTGAAAATGAAGCGCTCTCAGGAATTGGAATTAAAATTCGAAGGCAAGGAACGCGATTTTGAACGGGTGATTTTATTGAAAGGCCAGCTCTATTTTTTTACCAGTTTTGCCAACCAGGCGAAAAAGAAAAACTACCTTTTCTATCAAACCCTGAGCGAACGGCTGATTCCTTCCAAAAAATTGGTCAAAATTTCGGAAGTGGATGCCATCAATAAAGACCGCAAAGGGGCTTTTAACATTGAAACCTCTCGCGACAGTTCTAAAATATTGATCTACGCACAATTACCTTACAAACGTAAAGAACCGGAACGGTTTTCCCTTCAGGTATTCAACGACAGTCTTGATTTATTGTGGCAACGCGAAATTGTATTGCCCTACGCCGACAACCTGTTTGCCGTAGAAGAATACCGGGTAGACAACCAGGGGAATGTTTACCTGCTTGGAGTGCGCTATAAAGATGGAGCGGGTTTCAGACGACGTGGCAACCCCGATTACGAATACGTCATTCTTGCTTACACCCGGGACGGTATGGAGGTCGTAAATTATGAAGTTGACAACAGCAATTATTTTATGACCGATTTAACCTTCCGGATTGCCGACAACGGTCATTTGATTTGTTCGGGTTTTTATTCCAATAAAGGCACTTACAGCATCAAAGGCGCTTGTTATTTTCGCATAGACCCACGCGAGCAAAAGATTTATGAGCAAAATTTCAAGCCATTCGACTTTGATTTTCTCACCGAACACTTGTCGGAAGGGGCAAAAGAACGGGCACGCCGGGCCAGCGAATCGGGAAACGCAAAGCGGGAGCCGGAACTTTACCAGGTAAAGTTAGACGAATTAATCCTCCGCAGCGATGGCGGCGCTGTGATGGTCGCGGAGCAATTTTATGTTCAGGAGTACGTCTACCGTTATTGGGACGGCACCCTGCGTTATGACTATTACTACAACTACTACGACATCATCGTGGTCAATATCCGCCCTGACGGCGAAATCGAATGGGCAACGCGCATTCCCAAACGCCAGGAAACGGTTAACGATGAAGGCTATTTTTCTTCCTATGCCATGACCGTGGTGCGCGATCGTTTCTACTTCATCTACAATGACAATGCGCGCAACCTTGCGGCTCCTGAAGATCGGCCCCGTACGGTGCAGCGTTTCAATGGCCGCCAGTCGGTGATTGCCTTAGCGGAAGTGAGCAAAGATGGCAGCCTGCGCACCTGGCCGCTCTACGCCAATCGCGACGCCGATATCATCACCCGCCCCAAAGCCTGCCGGCAAATCGGCAGCCGGAAAATGGCGGTGTATGGCGAAAGTGGCCGAAGATTTCGGTTTGCGACCCTGCAATTTCAATGATGGCTACGCACAACGAGACTGGTAAAGCAGGGGAATTGGCTGCCCGAAATTTGCTTGAAAACAAAGGCTACACCATTCTGGAAGCCAATTGGCGTTTCCACCGCGCTGAAGTGGATCTCATCGCCAAAGACGGCAAAATTTTAGTTTTTGTGGAAGTAAAAACGCGCAGCAGCGATGCTTTCGGTAAACCTGAAGCATTTGTAGACGCCCGCAAACAGCGCTTCTTAACCGAAGCCGCCTCGGCTTATATGGAACAAATCGGCCACGACTGGGAGATTCGCTTCGACGTGGTTTCGGTATTAGCCATCCCGGGCAGGGAGGTTTTGCTGGAGCATTTTGAAGATGCGTTTTTCCCGGGATTGGATTAATTACCGTTTAAACAACAACCGCTCCCCTCGTACATTTTCATCGAAACGACCATTGTGGTAGGCTAAAAGTCCGCTCACGATCGTGCTCTTCACCTGGCCTTTAAAGCGCTGTCCTTCAAAAGGCGACCACCCGCATTTGTAGTGAATATTGGATTTGGAGACTGTCCATTCCGCTTCCGGATCGAGTAAAACCAAATCTGCCCAATAGCCTTCTTCGGCATAGCCGCGGCGGTCAATCTGAAAACAGATGGCCGGCGCATGGCACATTTTTTCTACGATTTTTTCTAAGGAGATCCGGCCCTGCTGGTAAAAGCCGAGCATGACATTCAGCGCGTGCTGCACCAGCGGAAGTCCGGATGGCGCAGAAAAATATGGGTTTTGTTTTTCTTCCCAGGTATGCGGCGCGTGGTCGGTCGCCACCACGTCCAACCGGTCGTCGAGCAGCGCTGGCAGAAGGGCTTCCTGGTGAAAAGCATCTTTAATTGCCGGATTGCATTTGATTTGGGCGCCCAGATCGGCGTAGCGCAAACTGTTGAAATACAGGTGGTGTACGCAAACTTCAGCAGTAATTCTTTTTTGCTCCAAAGGCAGGGCATTGCTAAAAAGCGGCAACTCATCGCGCGTGGAAATGTGCAGGATATGCAGGCGGGTATTGTGCTTTTGAGCCAGCGTTACGGCCAGCGTTGAAGATTTCAGGCAAGCCTCCGTGCTGCGAATGAGCGGGTGGTATTTTATGGGAACTGCTTCGCCATATCGCTCGCGGTAGGCCGCTTCGTTGGCGCGCACGGTTGCTTCATCTTCGCAGTGTGTGGCAATAAGCATCGGCGCGTTGGCAAACAATTGCTCCAGCGTGCGGGGGTCGTCCACCAGCATATTGCCCGTGCTGGATCCCATAAAGGCTTTGATGCCGCAAACGGTGCGCGGGTCGGTTTTCAGCACCTCCTCCAGGTTGTCGTTGGAAGCGCCCATATAGAAGGAATAATTGGCAGGCGAGCCTTGCGCTGCGATCTGATACTTGTCTTCGAGCAGCCCCTGCGTAAGGGCTGGCGGTTTGGTATTGGGCATTTCCATAAAACTCGTGACGCCGCCTGCAACCGCCGCACGCGCTTCGGAGCGAATGTCGGCTTTGTGCGTCAACCCCGGTTCCCGAAAATGGACCTGGTCGTCTATGATTCCGGGCAGCAGGAAATTTCCGGAAGCGTCTATTTCCACATCAGCAGCCACCGAAATGCTGCCTGCTACTTTTTCAATAAAGCCGTCGCGGATGTACACATCGGCTTCTGTAATGCGCCCCCGGTTGACGACTCGGGCGTTGCGGATGAGGATGGAGGGTTTGTGTGACATTGTGCTTTAGGATTGAAATCATGCGTCGCGAAGGTAGGAAAATATTGAATCAATTGGAATTGGGTAATGACTCTACTACGAAGCAGCAGAACAGTTGCAAAAATGCCCTGAATGCTGTATTTTTGTAAAAAAAGCGGATGAAAGCACGCCCTCTGGTCAGTTTTGATTGGGCCATCAAAAAATTGCTGCGGCAAAAAGCCAACTACGTTATACTGGAAGGTTTTTTGACGGTATTGCTGGGTCGGCACATCAAAATCATGAATATTCCTGAATCGGAGGGAAATAGCGAGGAAGCCGACGATAAGATCAACAAAGTGGACATCCTTTGTGAAAACGAACACAAAGAGCTCCTTTTGATCGAATTGCAGTATAACAGTGAGAATGATTATTTTCAGCGCATGTTGTTCGGTGCCAGTAAAATCATAACCGATTACATGAGCCAGGGCTATACCTACGACCAGGTGCGCAAGGTGTATTCTGTCAACATTGTCTATTTTGATCTGGGTCAGGGGAATGACTATGTGTATCACGGTACGACCGAGTTCAGAGGTATTCACACCAACGACACATTGCAGGTGAATGCCCGGCAGAAGGAATTGTTCGGCATTGCTGCGGCATATGAGGTTTACCCGGAATACTACATCATCAAAGTCAATAGATTCAATGATATGGCCAAAGACTCGCTGGATGAATGGATCTATTATCTAAAAAACAACAGTCTCCCGGAGCATTATAGTGCTCCTGGTTTAGACAAAGTTGCCGAAATTTTAAACTACGACAACATGGATGCAAGTGCCAAAACGCTGTACGATGCCCACCAAAAGGAGTTAGCGATCTCTTATGGGGTTCTGGAAACAGCTAAAGCAGAAGGAAAAGCAGAAGGAAAAGCAGAAGGAAAGGCAGAAGGAAGGACAGAAGGTCAAAAAGAAAAAACGATATCTGTTGTCCTGAACAGCTATCGTCTGGGGCTTGATATTGCTACGATAGCGACCATTGCAGGGGTTAGTAAAGAGGAGGTCGCCAGTATTTTGAAGGAGCAGGGTTTGATTTGAACTCCCTCAAAATTTCCGCCGCCTTCACCGCATCATCACCCAGCACCTCAACCGGCAAAATCAACTCCGGAGCCCGTTTCGACTGCGTCATGGCATAAGCTTTGTCGTAGTAGCGCAGGGCGATTTCAGCCGCAACGGCAAAATCGTCGCGCTCCAGCGCTTCCACAGCCGCCTTGAGGTGTTGCCCGCCCAGTCGTTTGCGGATGCGTTCAAAAGCTTCCACCAAATCGGATTTTGGAAAACCGGCGTAGGTTGCCACCAATTTATTGACCCGGATCTCTATGGGCATGTCCATTCGAACCATGGGCGAGGTGTTCATTTGCTGCCAAAACAAAGGCGGGATATAAACGCGGCCAATGGACTGGCTCTCGTCCTCAATCCAGACCCGGACGCCGGGCGGTATTTTGCGAAAAGCCTCAAACAGGTCATTTTCAAACTGCTCTACGGTGGGTTGCGGCATTTCGCCCATCGAGCCAAAAGCGGAACCTTTGTGGTGGGCCAATCCTTCCAGATCGAGGATATGCTCCCCTTGCCGTTGCAACTCGTGCAGTACTTCCGTTTTTCCGGAACCGGTATGCCCGCCCAGAATGGTGATCTCGAAGTGGCGTTGCCCCAAGGCCTGCTGGAGATGCTGCCGGTAAGCTTTATACCCGCCCTGGAGTACCGCCACATCGAAGTCTGCGAACCCAAGCAGCCACGCCATGCTGCCGCTGCGTTTCCCACCGCGCCAGCAATGCACCGCGACCTTTCGGGTTGGCGCAAGCCGCTCCGCCTGACGCACGAAACCGCTCATTTTTCCGCCGACAAAATCCAACCCTTTCAACAACGCAGCCGAAGGATTGACCTGTTTGTAAAGCGTGCCGACTTCCGCACGTTCTTCATTCGTGAACAGGGGCAAGTTAACCGCACCCGGAATATGGCCGTGGGCATATTCAGTGGGGGTGCGAACGTCTATCAGCACCCGGTCTTCGGAAATTTCAAAAAACGCTTCGGGCGTAATCGCTTTGGCCATGAAAAAGTTTAGTTCTGTGTATCGGCACTGTCGTTGACATCGCCGGATTTGATCCCGATGAACGAAATATCCGTGATGTCTTCAGCGGACAAATTTTCGACTACGTAGGGCATTGGAACCGTTTCTGCAAGCGGACTTTGGGCGTTTCCAAACACAAAATCCGCAGGAAAAAACTGCCAGGACTCTACGCCTGGAAAACTGTTGGACAATGCCAAAATAGCTCTCGACAAGTGTATGATGTCAGTGGTGGAAAGTTCGCCGGAAGCGTTTACATCCGCTGCAAAAATTTTATACGGCCCGGCTAAACTCTCAATGGCTAAAATGCTCTTTCTGATGCGGATGATGTCGGATGTCGTAACCCCATTCGTCAGCAATCCTGAATTTTTTCTCAACGCAAGGCTGTAAGTTCCACCGGCCTGCAATTCCGCAAAATGATAGAAGCCGTCTATACCAGTTGTATCGGTCAGCGTTGTATCTGGTGTTGTCAAGGTGACAATTACTCCTGCTATAGCCAAATTTTGCTCGGTACCGACAAAGCCGGTAATAGCGCTGGCGCTGCCTGTTGCCGGATTTTCCATACCGTGGATCGTATCGCCGACCATTGCTCCGGATGGATCCAACCAGTCTTTAAGGCGGCTTGAGGCGGTATCGCCACCGTTCCAGGAGAAGGCTAAGCGGCCAAAATATCCGGTTGTTGTACCCGTGCAAGCGAAATCTCCACCATGTAGTTGCCCTACAATGAGTTGTTGCTGGTTGAACAATCCGGCGCCGGAAGAGCCTGGTTCAAAGGTCCCAGTGGAATAATTCACACGAAAATGATGATTGGCGGGCGTTATGACGTCATTACTCCAATCAATCGGGAAGGTGTGAATCGCGGCAGGTGTCGTAGCAGTGGCAATTTTTTTGATGTCCCCGACGGGATGGTGCATAATTGTGGAATTCAAAGGCGTTACATTGGAGGCTTTGTTCCATCCATTCAACCAAACGTTATAGGAAGCCGGAATAGCAGAAGATAATTCAAGTAACAGAAAATCATTTTGCTGCCGGCTTGCGCGCAAAGAACCTCCCAAAAGCGACCTGAACGTCGGCTCGGTAACGGGGTTACTACAACCTGCAGACTGGTATTGGAAATCGAATCGCCAGAGATGGTATATAGGCGTGTAACCATCCATACAATGAAAAGCGGTGAGCAGGAACGGCTTTCCGTCCTTAGCAGTGTTGTTCATGACATTGCCCGTACAAAAGCCCATCCCTTCCTCTACCACCACAATGATTCGACAAACGCCCCGTGCTTCATCCTGCCAGTTATTGCCAGCAGGGCAATTTAAGTTGGCATGACAAGGAAGGGAAGTTCCAAAACCCGACATTCGGGCGCCGCTGGCCAACCGTACAGCGTCGTAGGCGTGGTCTACCCTGGAGATGCGAAAATGCCCCTGCCCTTTCACAGCAGCCGGTTCATAATATTCCACGATGGCCGTTTCGCCGTAGATCAGTCCTGTCCAGAAGCGACCGGATGTGGTGGTGTTGCGAAAAGTATAAGCACCGGCAACCTGGGTCCCGTCGGGGCTGTACATAAAGAGGCGCGCACCTTGCGGCAGATAAAAGTTTTCGTAGAAAAAAGCGACGGCCAGCGCGCCCTGGGAGCGAATCTGTAACCGCCAGACCCGGTCGCCGTTTTCCAACTCAGTCCACCCTGCTTCCATCTCCCGAAGTGCAATATTGGTTGAAATGGGCGCTGCAAAACGCGTGCCGGGCGATGATTCGTCTTCCTTTCTGATTTTTCGCAGGTCAAATGCGGGCATTTGAATTTCCGGCAAGGCATTGGAAAACAACGCCTGGTACCGGGGATCTAAGCTCATCGGGCGACCGCCTTCGCTCACCTGGGCAAAACTTACCGTGCCAATGAGCAGGATTATGCAAAGAAATGACGATTTCATAATCTACCGGTTTTTGTATTTGTTTCAAGTTTGCAAGGGGCAAGTTGGCCTATTTGCCCTTTGCAAATTTGCCCTTTGCCTCCCCGCCATGCGGGACAAGCTTTGCCAATTTGCCCTTTGCAAACTTGCCTACTTTTCAAAAAGCCACTTCCACTTTCACGATCTCTTCCCCGCGCTTCACCGTTACCATCGTTTTATCGCCTGCGTTGTACTTCCCCAAGCCTTCCATGTATCCGTAAATATCCTTCACTTTCGTTTCGCCGATTTCGATAATGACGTCGCCTTTTTTCAGTCCTGCCTTTTCTGCGGCACGGCCCGAAAGCACATCGTCTATGCGCATGCCTTCCCCGTCGTACACATAATCCGGCATGACACCAAGCGAAACTTTGTACCGGGCAGCTTGTTTGCCTTCTTCCTCGTCTTTGGTTTTGGTAAACGCCAGCTTCCCAGATTTATCGAGTGATTCCACCAACGCGACCATGTAGTCGCCAATGCGCTTAATGCCGTCGAAATTAATCAGTTCAGCGTCGTCGCCTGGTTTGTGGTAGTCGGTGTGCTGCCCGCTGAAAAAGTGCAGCGATGGAATGTCT
>JBJXFD010000635.1:0-3793 GCA_046153985.1 Saprospiraceae bacterium | reverse complement strand
CCTACCAGGCAGGGTTGCGCACCGAATACAGCGATGTGACCACCCAATTGCTGCAAACGAACGAGGTCAACGCCCGCAATTACCTGAGCCTTTTCCCCAGCATGCACGTAACGTACGACCTGCCTTCTCAAAATGCAGTTCAAGTGAGTTATAGCCGGCGGTTGCGGCGCCCCGGTTTCCGCGAACTAAACCCGTTTTCTTCGTTCAGCGACAACCGGAATTTTTTCACAGGCAATCCCGACCTCAATCCGGAGTTCACCGACATCGTAGAAATGGGTCACATCAAATACTGGGACCAGGCGTCGCTGAGTTCTTCGGTTTATTACCGCTACACCAGCGGCAAAATTGATCGAATCCGCACCCTGAACGAAGACGGCGTCACCTTCCTCACCCGCCCGGAAAACCTGTTGTCGGAAAACGCGTATGGTTTGGAATTTGTCGTCTCTTATAACCCATTCAAGTGGTGGACAATGAATGGAAGCTTCAACTTTTTCAGGTCTATGATGGATGGCGGAAACCTCGGCGAAAGCTTCCAAAGCGATACCTACGCCTGGTTCACACGTGGCACGTCCAGATTCACCGTTTTCAAAAATACTGACCTGCAAGTGCGATTTGATTACCGCGCACCGGAACAAACGACCCAGGGTTTACGTAAAGCAATGTACAGCATTGACCTTGGCGCCAGCCGTGATATCCTGAAACAGAAAGGTACATTAACGTTGAGCGTCCGGGATTTGCTGAATTCGCGCCGCATGCGGTCTATTTCCGAAGGGGATGATTTTTATGCAAACACCGATTTCCAGTGGCGCGCACGGCAGATCACCCTCACGCTGAATTACCGTCTGAATCAGGCCAAACAGCGGGGTGGCGACAAAAAACGGGATGAAGACGGTGGTGGTGAAAATATGATGTATTGATCGGGATGGCAGTCCGGGGTGTTTTTTACCTTTCTATTTCTATTGCAGCTAACGTGAGCATCTACGCTGTTGCGGCTGCGTTGGGCTTGCGGGTTGGGCTTGCCGCAAATAGGCGTAGATGCGTTGTTCTACCATTTTATTTGAGGTCTGCGAAGTCACGGCTGTTTTACCTTTTTTAGTACAACCTCTCCGAGTTTTAATTTATTCTGATTAATAATTTTGACCTTACGGTTTCTCTCTGACATATACCCGTTTGTAAGGCTCTGTGCAATATCATTAAGTGCAGAACACGACAAATCAAGTGTATCCTTGTCTAAATACCTCCATTTACCAGAACACTCTGGAACAGCATCTTGGTATTTTAACTTTAATATGAAGGTGCTGTCTCGATTAAGTGTTAGGCTATATTCGAAATCATTACCTTTTGCAAAGTATAAACCATGAAGGCTATGCTGTACAGAGGGGGTTCTGCAAGAGGCAAAAATAATGAACATGAAATATATTTTTGTTTTCATTGCTTTTTATATATGGCGTTAGGAAGAGTTTTAATGCTGAAATTTGCCGGCAAATCTTTATCTGATAGATTTGGATACGCTCTGAGAAAATCGGCTTTTGTAGAATTAACATTTACTGGACTTGTTCCAGAATTTGCAGACCCGCCAGGCGCATAAAGTTTATCTCCTGTGGAAGTTGTAATTCCTTGAACCCAGCCAGTTGTAATTCCTGAAAAGGAACTTACTCCAACAGAAGATGGGTCATATCCAAACTGGGCTTTGTACGCATTTGCCTCGTCCACTACATCTTGTGCATAGGTATTTCCCGATTTTCCGTCAAACGCAACATCGCCAGTTTCAAATTGACCTGCGTGTGTTGATTCATGAACAAAGTTTGCAGTACTCCCGAAGTTGATTACAATATTGCCAGAATTTGGGTCATAGGTAGTACCTCCTACTTCACCCGCTCCCGACTTTAAACTATAACCTTGTGTACTATTTTCTAAAACTCCAAATACACTAATTGTAGAATTTAAACTGGCAACCCTTTCACTCATGTTTCCTATTTTCCCTGCCAGTTTTTCAGCACTCCAACCTTTTGCCGCACCTTTTGCAGTTAGTTTATCAATTTTACCTTGCAATTGGTCACGCCTCGCTTCAACGTATCCAGTTTGCTTATCCCATTCTTTTTGACTTGCGGGTTCAATATATGCTCCTGTTGGGTCAATATATATCAATGGGTTATTAGCCACATAGGCATACGGAGAAATACTCGGGTATGAATGTGCGCTTGGGTCAACTTGTAGAAAACGTGCAGGGATTTCTGCTGGCAGGATAAATTCCTCAACCAAACGCCCATTTCGGTCATATGCCCTGACTAAACCAGTTCTTAGTTGAATTTCAATCTTTGAATACTTGGGGTTATTTCCGTTGCTTGGAATTACCAACGAGTGGTTGCCCGTCCTTTCTTGTTCTGTAAGCAAAACGAAAGAGGTATCGCCAAAAACCGAATACGGGCTTAGATTTTTGGTTTCTGTATTTCTGAATTGAGCATCTTCGCTTCCAAAGTCTCCTGAAAATTCTTTGGGTTGCGGTTGTTCTGAACAACTCAAAATGGTTATTGCAGAAAGGATTACACAAGTGATTGATTTTTTCATAATTGATTATTTATTTTGTGAAACACGCTTTTGTTGCTCGGTTTGCATAGAGTTTACCCATGCTTCATACTTTTCAGGTGACATTTCTCGAAAACCTAACGCTTCAATTTGCGCTTCCACAGTTTTGAACTTTTTGTGATTCTCAACAAGAAATGGAGTTTCTTTTCTTCCATTCTTTTTTAGATACTCCAATCCGAAATGTCGCAAAGTATTTGCTTTATGCATAAGTGCAGGCATACAATTGGGGTAATATTTCAATGAAATATCACTACAAATTAAGCCAAACTCCGAGTAGCCAAACTTATGCTGATGGGCAAAAGCCAACTCAATCAAGCAAAAAGCAATACTTTCCTTCATGCTAAGTTCTTTCATATAAACGCCCTTTCGGATACTCTCGGCTGAAATATCCATGGTCGAAATCATCCAACTATCCGATGAAAAGTTACTATTTGTCAATTCGATATTTACCCACTTGCCTTGTTCATCTAAATGCTTGATGTACATATGGTTCGGTCCTAATGCCAAATAACTCTCCGCTCCAATTTCTTCTGCCAAAATTTTGTAAAGCATAGGCATAGACCGGCATTGACCTTTGTGGGTTTCCAATAATTTACTCACAAATACACTTTTGTAATTGTTCTTTCCATAAAAATCATTAAAATCGTAAGTGTACGGCTGGAAATTATTCATTTTATGAGGCTTGGTAAAAAACTCGAAAATCGCAAAATTCCCTGACGTTTTATATTGTCCAACTCCTTTTTCCTTGATGAATGAGCGTAAGTCGTTTGCAATTTTTACAATTTGGTTGTTGAACTTTTCGTAATCCATGACACCGCCCGAATATGCCCACTCTTCTAAAAAGACCGCTCTCTTGTAATTCATGGGGATTCTGCCTTCCAACATCTGGTTGATTTCTTGAAAAGCGAGATTGTAGTGTTCGTCCGCAACTGCCCTAATCGTATCTGGCTGGAATGTTGGTATTTCTTCCGTTGCTTTTCCAGAAGCATCTGAGGTATCTTTTGTATCTCTTACACACCCAATCATCAAAAAGGTGATACCAATCAGCCAAATGGTGCTTATATTTTTATATTTCATCTTTATTTTTTATTTTTTTAGTTTGGTAGAACTATGGCTTCCCGTCAACTCCTCCTATAGGCCCTATTGCGTAAAAACCCGCTTTGTCAACACTTGATGCCGATCCATGAGTTGCGTGAAGCCAGCAAAA
>JBJXFD010000566.1:0-4756 GCA_046153985.1 Saprospiraceae bacterium | reverse complement strand
TAAATATGCCGCCTGGCTCAATCTCTCTAAAATCATCTTGCCTTCCGGTGGCGTTATCAATGTGGAATATGAGGCTAACGACTATGCCTATGTCCAACAACACCGGGCGATGGAGATGGTGGAAATTGAGGGGTTCGGTGACCAGCCATCATATTCAACATCCAATTATTTATATAAAAATATTTTACAGCCTAACAACTATGTTTATTTCAAACTGCCGACTGATCAGCAGATTCCCGGCACGAAAAGTTCTGCGGAAGCCAAAACTGAAATCGCTCGGCGTTACCTTCAAGATCCTGATGGCGGGCGAGACCTCACTAATGGCGGATATATGTATTTCAAATGCCTGGTTAATCTCAATAAAACCGGATCTGAGAAAAAGTTTGAGTATGTCCCGGGTTACGTGCAAATAGAGTCCTTCGGTGCAATTCAGAGTAGTTCGGGCGGAAATTATGATGTAGGTTATGTTAAGCTCAAGCCGGCCTGTTCTCTCGATAAAGGTAAGCGAAACCTGAACGCCGCCGGCAAATGCGGCGCTGATGTCAACCCCTTTTCCAAAGCTTCCTTGCAATACGCCCGCCAAAACCTGCCGCGCATCGCCTACGGCGAGCCTGATCCAGCGGGCAAAACCGGGAGGCAAATGGCCGAAGCGCTGGGTAGCCTGGTCCTGCAATACGGCCAGTATTTTGAAGGTTTCAACGAAGTGATGATGGTTGGAGGCTTTGCCCAGGAAGTTGTTTTAGGCAAATCTTGGATTCGCCTGTTTAGTCCAACGAAGAAAAAAATCGGCGGCGGCGCAAGGGTTGCCAAAATTACCCTCAGCGACAGTTGGGACCAAATGGCAGGTGCGCCGCATGCTGCAGCCGAATACGGACAAATTTACGATTATACTACCGTAGAAAATGGTGAGACCATTAGCTCAGGCGTGGCTGCTTATGAGCCCTTGGTAGGCAGTGATGAGAATCCTTTTCATCAGCCCATTTTTTACGACGATGTATTCTTACTGGCGCCGGACAATAACCATTACCAGGAGCATCCCTATGGCGAAAGTTTTTTCCCCGCACCCCAAATTGTATATAGCCGAGTAACCGTGCGCAACCTGCCGCGCCCGGGCGTGACACGCCACGCCACAGGATATACCGTACAGGAGTATTACACCGCCCGCGACTTCCCTACCAAGGTTTCAGACACAGGCGTAAAGGCAATGCCCAAACGAACAAGCCCCATATTTATGCTGCTGAAAATCAAGCACAAAGACTATATGACAGCCTCGCAGGGCTTCGTTGTTGAACTCAACGATATGCATGGAAAGCCCAAAAAACAGGAAGTCTATGACGAAAGCGGAACCCTGATCTCCGGGGTGGAATATAGATACAAAACTGATGCGAAAGGACTGAACAATGAAGTGCAGGTATTGATGCCCAACGGTCAATTGTCGAAGCAAAATATTGGACTGGAATGCAGCATAGTGGCTGACAGTCGCGAAGGGTTCAATTCTATGTCTAGTGGCGGAATACAGTTCAATTTCGATAATTTCCTGATGGGTGTCTTCCCAATACTGGCTGTCATTCCATGGCCCTCCTTCCAAAGTGAGGAAACCCGCTTCCGTTCGATGGTCACCACCAAAGTGGTACGTCGCTATGGGCTGTTGCAAAGTACAACTGCTTACGACTTGGGATCTAGCGTGAGCACTGAAAATCTGGCCTGGGATTCCGAGACGGGCGAGGTCATCGTTACCAAAACTTACAACGAACACGATGACCCGCTATATAGTGTAAATTTCCCCGCACACTGGGCTTATCGCGGAATGCAGGCAGCCTACCAGAATATCGGCGTGGTGTTTAATGGGACAATTAATAACGGTAAATTCGTTCAAAATTTTGTCGCTACGCATTTCACTCCGGGCGATGAAGTGGCCATCACTTCCGGCAACTACGTCAAGAAAGGTTGGGTAAAAGATATTGTAGCCGCTTCTAATACCTTATACGTCGTAGATGATTCGGGGCAGCCTGTCAATACAGGAAGTACCGCCTGTGACATCAAAGTCATCCGCTCCGGATTCCGGAACCAACAATTAAACTCCATCGGCGCAGTCACCTGCCTGCAGTTTCCTTTTGATGCTACGGGCAAACTTGATTTTCAAAACAAAAAAGTACTGCAAGCTGCCGCCATCGAATACGACGAGCGTTGGCAAACCTGGTGCGGAACCAAACAGTTGCTCAGCTCCTGTAATTGTACTCCCAACCCCATCGCCAATGAAATGCTGGCATTGCTTAATAATCAGATTGTAAACCGCCACTTCGTATTGATGCCCAAAACATCACCGGCAAACATCAGTAATCTGGCGCTGCCTGCAATTAAACAGCAGATTGATTCAAAATGCGGTGCCGGTTACCCAGGCGCCACGAATTACCAGTTCGCAACCGAATTGGTCGGCAACGACCTTCTGTGTTATTTTGGCAAATCGGCCGACGAAAAAGCACCATGCTGGTTCCCTTGCCTGACAATTCCAAATTTTGCCCAACTTGCCAACAGCACGGATGTGATATTAGGTCTTTCCCTCAGTCCGAATCTGTCTGTATGCGACGGCACGGCTTTTTGCATTAAGGTAGATATGGAGTTTAGCGATCCCATTTTCTGTGGAACATCCTGTTTTGATCTGTTTAATTGCCAGACCAATCAACTGACTGCCCGCTGCGGCTGGCAGGCACCGGGCGATGTAGTAAATCCCTACCGCCTGAACCTGCTCGGCAATTTCCGACCCAAGCGCAGCTGGGCATATCTGACAGACCGCGTGCATCAGCCGGTCGTGGCTGCCAACCTCACCAATACCCGCACAGACGGTTACTTTAGCCAGTTTTCCAGTTTTTGGGAACCTGCACCCGTAGCCTGGCGCACTAAACCTACTGGTTGGACCTGGGCCAAAGAGGTAACTCGCTTCAACCCCGTGGGCAATGAGGTTGAAAACCGCGATACGTTAGGCCGCTACTCGGCAGAACTGACAGGGTATGCCAATACCCAGGTGACGGCAGTGGCCAATAACTCCCGGTACCGTCAAATCGCTTTCGAGGGTTTTGAAGATTACAATTTCGGAACTTACGCCTGCTCAAGACATTTCGAGTTTCCCATAACCACTGCAGATACGACCAGCAAAACCAGTCACTCGGGTAAATACTGCGCAGTGTTATCCATTGGACGAACGCTATCCGCCAAATACCCTATTGTCCTGCCTGTATGTCCGCCCACCCAGGTTTTAACGGACAAGGAACCTCAACCGCGCAAATTGCACGTTTGCGACTGTGTAGGTAAATTCTCGCCTGACCCTGGAAAATATGTATTCAGTGCATGGGTAAAGGAAGACCAACCACTCGGTACATTAACCTATTCAAAAGCCAATGTAGAAATCAAAACCGGCGGCAAGAGCATCAAACTTACAGCTTCGGGACAGATTATTGAAGGCTGGCAGCGCATTTTTGGTGAGTTTGATATACCATCAGGAGCTGTTGATATTGACATTGTCTTTTCCGGAAATGGTGTGAAAGCCTGGTTCGATGATCTGCGCGTTCTACCCTTCGACGGCACCATGAAATCATATGTGTACGATGAACGAACATTGCGGTTCACTTACGAACTCGATGAGAACAACTTCTTTACTAAATATGAATATGACCAGCAGGGTATGTTGGAACGTGTAAAAAAGGAAACCGAACGCGGTGTGATGACTATTCAGGAAAGCCGCTTCGGGCAGCAAAAACAATAGGTAAATAATGGATTATAAATAAAATCTTCTTAGCATATAAAACTATGAGAAAGTTTAATTCCACTTCGCTACTGATATTCTGTTGCTTCACTGCGAACGCACAATTGACTTACGACCGCACTGATTTTGAGCGCATCAACGGAGCATACAGCAATTTGACAAGCTTGCAAACAACTGTTGATTATGTCTATTATCCCAACCATTACAGCAAAAACCCGGGAGAAACCCTGCAGGCCGTTTTGTCTGTTCAGGGCGATTCCTACCGCTATCGGCTGGCCGATATGGAAACGCTGGTTTCACCGGCCAAGACCTTGCTGATTGATCATGAAGAGAAAAAAATCATGCTTGACGTGGGGCATCAATCTCTGAAACAAATTCTTTTCGGGGCTGATTTGGACAAGCTATTGTCTGTTTGCTCGCGCATCCAATTTTCTTATCCTGAACAAGGCGTAAAAAAGTATGAGCTATATGCAGACCTTGCTGAAACAGAACGAATAGACCTCTATTTCGACACTTCCAATTTCATGATGCGGCGTGTAGTGTTGTATTATAAAGAGCCCATGATGCCGGAATACGGCGGCACGGGAGAAAAACCCCGGCTCGAATTGGTTTATCGCCGCCAAAACACGACGCCCCAGTTTGCCGCCAATCAGTTTTCTATAGAACGATTTGTCCATAAAGTTGGCGACCGCTACGTAGCGGCAGCGGCATACCGCAACTACCAAATTCTGGACGCCACTTCCAACCGGTAAAAACTTGATTATGAAAAGGCTTCTATCCCTGCTGCTTTGCATTTGCACCCTATTACCAGCCACCTGGGCCGGCATCGAGCCTACAATATCGGCATCCCAACCCGGCACTGTGTTTATGAGTCCTGCTCCGCCAGTGCTGTCTGCCACCGCAACAGCACCATCGGGGGCATCCTTCACCCTGAAAGCAGTGACGAATCTGGTTAAGCTGTCCTCCGACCAAAACAGCACGACTTATATCTCTTTT
>JBJXFD010000563.1:0-3955 GCA_046153985.1 Saprospiraceae bacterium | reverse complement strand
GGGCGGTAGGCACGGTGACGGGCTTGTCGTTGGCGTTCAGGATCACCATGACGGTTTTGTCGGCATCATAGCGGAAGTAGACATAGATGCTGTTTTCGGGCACAAACTGGGTGAGCTTGCCGCGGTGTAGGGCAGGGGTGTTTTTGCGGTAATTGGCGAGTTTTTTCACATAATCAAAAGCCTCTTTTTCAAGTGCTGTGCGACCTTTAGCTTCAAATTTATTGATCGTATCTTCCTTCCAGCCGCCGGGAAAATCGAGGCGACCACCTTCGCCGAAACCGCCGCCCGGCACGCCCGTCAGCAGCATTTCCGTGCCGTAGTAGAGGCTGGGAATGCCGCGCTGGGTGAGCAGCAGGGCGAGGTTGCTTTTGTATTTGAGAAAATCCTGGTTGACGTTGCGGTAAATGCGGCCCAGGTCGTGGTTGTCCAAGAACAGCACATTGCGGAAAGCGTCTTCATACAAAAAATCCTGCGCCAGCACATAGTAGAGTCGAGCAGCGCCTTCCGTCCAGCCCTGTTGCCGTCCCACGGCTTCCTGCATGGCGTAGTTCATCTGGAAATCGGTGCAGCCTGGCAGGAAAGTATTGTCTTCGCGCAGGCCGCTGTTTTGCGTAAAATGCGCCTGGATGGGCGCGCCGTGGTCCCAGATTTCGCCAAAAAAGCTTAGGGTTGGGAATTCTTCCTGAAGCCGTCGCCCCCACTCCGCCATGAATTTTTGATCCGGATAAGCGTACGTATCAATGCGGAAAGCGTCGAGGCCGGCGTATTCCACCCACCAGATGTTGTTTTGAATGAGGTAGTTGGCTAATTGCGGGTGTTGCTGGTTCAGGTCGGGCATGTGGTGGTCGAACCAGCCGTCGCTCATGCGCGTGCGGTCGCTTTCGGAAGCGTAAGGATCCATCAGCGCGGGCGCGCGATAGGTCGTTTTGGTAAACTGGTCGAACTGGTGGATCCACGTCTCATCGGGCAGGTCGCGGATGAACCAGTGCTGGTCGCCCACCTGGTTGTGCACGATGTCTTTGATCAGTTTGATGCCACGCGCCTGGCAAAGTTCTGCCAATTTGATGTATTGTTCGTTGGAGCCGAGTCGCTTGTCAATGGCATAGTGATCGGTGAATGCATAGCCGTGATAAGACTCATAAGGTTGGTCGTTTTCGAGCACCGGATTGAGCCAGAGGGCCGTGACGCCTAATTCCTCTAAGTAATCCAAATGCTCCATCACACCCACGAGGTCGCCGCCGTGGCGGAAAAATATCTTCTGCCGGTTCGTACCCGCCTGCCGCATATTGGCATAGCTGTCGTTGCCGGGGTCGCCGTTGGCAAAGCGGTCGGGCATTATGAGGTAAATGAGGTCGGAAGCGTCCACACCAGCGATGCGGCCTTCCGCTTTTTTCTTTTCGCGCAGTTCGTAGGGGTAGGTTTTTTTCGCGCTGCCTTTTTTGCTTAGTTCAATGGAGAACTTGCCGGCTTTTGTGCCCGGACCAATTTCCACTTCCACAAACAGGTAGTTGGGGTTTTGCAGGCGGGTGGTTTTCCGCACGCGCACGCCGGGGTAGTCAATGGCGACTTCGCTGTCGCGTACGTCCTGGTCGTAAATCAAAATTTCGAGCACCGGGTTTTGCATGCCGATCCACCAGTTAGGCGGTTCCACGCGGGCCTGATCCACCTTGCCGCCGGTGGCCGGAATGTGCCGGAATTTGGATTCCTCCATACCCAGCGGCAGTTTTTGCCAGGGGTCATCGTTGTAGAGGGCAGGATTGGTTTGGGCGGAGAGCAGGGTGGTCGTGCAGGAGAGCAGGGTGAGTAGGAAGTAGTTTTTTGACATAATTAATGGTTTGATTCTATTGGTGTCACCAGTCTCCTTCAATTTTACTAAATTCAAGTACAATCATATCTTGAAGAACCTCAGCCTCCTGGTCCTTAAGAATACCTGCGAATTGAAGTACGGCTTCCAAATTTGACATAGAAGTGGACTTTTTTTTTGGTTTGTTCACTCGTCCTACGACTTAAAGTCGTAGGACGAGTATAGAGACAAAGATCGAAAGTTTTTTGAGATGCGCTACTCTTTCACAGGCTGCCGTTGAGGCGTCAAGACATTGCCAGACTTTTTCTTCGTGTATCGCTCGATGAAGTTTTTTAGCTTTTCAGATCTCAATATTCCGGGCCATTTGGCCAAAACAGCCAATAGAATGATGGTCGTCAACATAAGGATGATTCGATTTTTAACACCAGATGAAAAGCTTGTTCAAAATTTGAACAAGCCCTATATGAATATACACTACATAGACAACTGGAATGGCCATTTCGTTCATTCAGGCGACCATGTCCGTTGTCACTTGGGCGACCGCGAGGGTCGCCCCTACTGTCTGCCGGGTGACCACGATGGTCGAGCCCAACCGTCCACCGTCCACCGCCAACCGTCACTCAATCTTCAACGTCTTCACTTCCCCACTCGGCGTAATCATGACGAATTCCTTTTTGATTTCGGTTTTCACCACTGGTTTCAGCGCAGGCATGGCGAATCGCACCACCAGGTTGTAGGAAAACTGCACGCAAGGTTCCAGCACTTCCGGGTTGATGACGATGTCGTAGTCGTTGGCCGGAATGGCGTTGTAGAACCGCGAAATCGGCTTTTCGGCAGTGGTGACGATGGCGCTGCTTTTTTCAATGCTTTCTAAACTTTGCGTACTGAACGCCTGGTAGCTTTCGTAGCGGTTGATGGGGTAGGCCACCCAGGCATTTTCGGCAGTGATCACGTAGGCCGAATCGAGCTGGATGCCGATGCTCTGGTACTGCTTTTTGAGATTTTTCAGGTATTGGAACGTGGATTCCCGCAATTGGGCATAAATGGCTTGCGAATCGTTCACAAAATAATCCACTTTCACAATGTCGTAGATTTCCTGTTTGGCGGCAGCCGTTACAATGTTGTCGAGCAGGGCTGCTTTTTTGTAGCGGACGTGGACGTTTTTTTGCAGCTCAAAACCTTTCGGGATTTCGGTGTAGGTCTTTTTGGAAAACAGTTTTTTGGTCATGTCGAATTCGTATTTCGGCAGGAAGTTGACCATGTCCACGTGAATGTCCGCTTCCGGAATGCCCATCGTTTTCAGTTCCGCGATGAAATTGCCGATGCGGGTATTGATCAAGGTATTGGTCTCGTCAGCCAATTTGCCAAATTGCACCAGGTTGAAAATGGCGACATAAGCGCTGGCGTTCTGGTTCGACAAGGCGTTGATGCCAATTTCAATGTTATTGCCATCGAGCATCATGGCGCTTTTCGGCACACCCCGATATTGGTTGTTTTCCCGGATTTGCTGGTAGGTGTTCTGTTGAACGCCGTAGTTGCCCATGACTTGCGCTTGCAAGGAAGCCGAAAGTAAGCAGAGACCGGAAAGAAGAAGGATAGATTTTTTCATAGTGATGATGTTAAGATTAAGTTGAAATCAGGTTTTATTTATTCGCTTTGCGGAGACTATTTTGTTTCCCGCAAAGGTCGCAAAGGTCCCGCTAAGGTCGCGAAGGCTGGCGTCACGCTTTGCGACCTTAGCGTATCCTCCGCGCTCTTTGCGGGAAATAAATCTCGTGAAGGCCAGGCGTCCCACTTTGCGGGCGCCAATTCCCGCTAAGAAACGGCAAATTCACCAAATTATTCCCTGAATGTTTGCCGTTTTCAAATATTACCTATCTTGGTTCCGACAATTCAACTATACAAGAACCAGCTTTATACTTTACACATGCAAATCATTGAAAATCCAAAGGTGTACGACGTGTGCATCATCGGCTCCGGGGCAGGCGGCGGCATGGCGGCCAAAGTGATGACCGAAGCCGGCGCGGAAGTGGTCGTGCTCGAAGCCGGCCCTTTCTTCGACTCGGCGGAAGGCGATATGTTCAAATGGCCCTACCACTCGCCCCGGCGCGGCGCGGGCACTCACAAGCCTTTCGGCGAATTCGACGCCGC
>JBJXFD010000562.1:0-26325 GCA_046153985.1 Saprospiraceae bacterium | reverse complement strand
GAGAGTTTTTGCTGGTGGATGGTTTTGTAGATGACCTTGATTTTCCGGTAGAGATACTCTTTGAGGTAGTACATGCTGATGAAATAGGCCAAGCCAAACAAAGCAACCGAAAAGAGCAGACAAAGAAGTAAATCATCGAACCAGACGCTGATGAACAGGGCAAAAACAAACAGTGCTGCTCCTGCTCCTGCGATAAGCAACGCCGTGAGCAGCGCCACCTGCTGCGGCGTTGGATTTTTCATAATAGAAGCAAAACGGCTTCTAAAACTCAAATTTATAGCCAATCCCTTTAATGGTTTTGATGTAATCTTCTCCAATTTTTTCCCGCAGTTTTCTAATATGAACGTCAATGGTGCGATTGCCAACAATAACATCGGTTCCCCAAACCTTGTTGAATATTTCTTCCCTTGAGAACACCTTTCCAGGCTTGGAAACCAGCAAAGTAAGCAATTCGAATTCCTTTTTCGCCAATTCTATGATCCGTTCGCCTTTTTGAACGGTTACATTTTCAGAGTTGATCACAAGGTCGCCCATTTTGATGATTCCGGCCTGATCTGCCTGGACATCAATCCGGTCATTTCGGCGCAACAGGGCTTTAATGCGGCTGAGCAACACCCGTGGGCGGATGGGTTTCGTAATGTAGTCGTCGCCGCCTACTTCGAGCGCGGCAATCTGAGAATAGTCTTCTTCCCTTGCCGTCAGAAAGGCGATCACCGTTTTGTCAAACTGGGGTTTGGTTCGGAGTTGCCGGCAAACTTCCACCCCGTCCATTTTCGGCATCATGATGTCGAGAATGATCAGGTGGGGTTTTTCGCGTTCAGCGAGCAGGATGCCTTCTTCTCCATCCGAGGCAGTAATGACGATATATCCTTCTTTATGAAGATTATATTGGAGGAATTCCAGAATGTCCGGCTCGTCGTCAACAATGAGAATCTTAATTAAATCCATATAGTGCATGTGCAGTTGCGCAAAATTAACCCATCACCTTGCCATTCTGCCTATACTGGCGTTAATTTATTATTAAGTCTGTAAACCGTGTTCTTCCTTACTTCGGCTTAGGCCCCCCAACATGTTCTTAAAGTTAAGACACCCGACGCTCAATGAACAGCCCCTATTCAGAAAAATGCAGCGCTTTTTCGCTTAACCTATTGTGCGACGGCCTATCTTTGCGCCGCAACAAAGCATCAACAACATGCCTTCGATTTCGAAGAGGGGCCAACAGGTACCGCTTTCTCCGTTCCGCAAACTGGCGCCATTGGCTGAAAAAGCTAAAGCTGCCGGCAAACGCGTCTATCACCTCAACATCGGTCAACCGGATATTCTTACGCCACCTGAAGCTTTACAGCAAGTACAGAAGGCTAATCTCAAAATTTTAGAATACAGTCCGGCGGAAGGTTTCCTTTCTTATCGCAGGAAACTCTGCGAATACTATGCCCGTTTTGACGTTGACCTCACCTACGAGCAGGTGATCGTCACCACCGGTGCATCGGAAGCCATTCAGTTGGTGCTGTTGTCCTGCTTAAACCAGGGAGAAGAAATTCTTGCGCCGGAGCCCTTCTATGCTAACTACAATGGCTTTGCGCACATCGCTGACGTAAAGGTATGCGCCATTACCTGCGACATCGAGACCGGCTTCGCACTGCCCGACGCTGCCGCATTTGAGCGCTGCTTAACGCCACGTACCAAAGCCATTTTCATCACGAACCCCAACAATCCGACCGGCACATTTTATGGCCGGGAAGTACTGGAAGGGTTGGCGCTATTGGCAAAAGCTTACGATTTGTACCTGATTGTGGATGAAGTGTACCGGGAGTTCTGCTACGATGGGCAGCCTTTTTTCTCCTCCCTCAACCTGGAAGGCGCTGAAGAAAACGTCATTGTGATTGACTCGGTTTCCAAACGCTACAGTGCCTGCGGTGCGCGGGTAGGTGCGGTTGTCACCCGAAACCAGGGCGTATTGGATGCAGTTTCGTTGTATGCCAAACTCCGCCTCAGCCCGCCCACGCTGGGGCAAATTGTGGCAGAAGCGGCCATTGATATTGGCGAGGCGTACCTGCACGAAGTCAAAGCTGAATACGATCGGCGGCGAATGGTGGTGTACAATCGCCTGCAACAAATGCCGGGCGTGACGAGCTACCTTCCCGGCGGCGCATTTTATTGCTTTGCCCGCTTTCCGATCGCCGACGCAGACGATTTTTGTCAGTGGCTGTTGTCAGATTTTGAATACCGGGGCGCTACGGTGATGTTGTCGCCCGGCGCAGGATTTTATGCCACCCCCGGACTTGGCAAAGACGAGGTCCGCATCGCATACGTGCTCAATGTTCATGACCTCGAAGCAGCCATGGATTGCCTGGAAGAAGCGCTTCGGGTATATCCGGGCAGGCTGACTGAGGAGGTAATGGCTGAAAAATACTTGTTGGGAGCGACCTATTGATTATTGATCAACGCATCTAAAGTAAGGATTCATGTGTTTTGGCTGGTTTTATTGCCAGTCAATGGTTTTAATGAATAACCACTTTTTCCACCCACAGTCCACGATCGCCTCTCACCTTTAACAAGTACAAACCAGCCTGTAAGGATGCAGGCAGATTGAGGCTGCAAGTGCCTTTTATAAAAGGCATTTCGCTCATCGCAATACGCCAGAGCTGTTTGCCGGAAAGGTCAAATAATTGCACTTCATCAAGGTTGGGGAGGTTGTCTTCAGCCAATTGCAGGTACAGGGTTGCTTGTCGCGACACTGGGTTCGGATAAATTTTCAGCGATCCAGGTTTTGCAACAGATTCGTCTGCGCTGACTTCCGTGGTAATGAAAGAAAGCGAAGGAGAAAAAACAGTGCAAAAGTGCTGGGTGTTGAAAGCGCGCACCCGCCAGTAGTAAGTTCTGTTATTTTCCAGATCGGATATAACGGTATTATTACCCGCACCCGTTACGATGTATTCCCGGGTGATAAAATTCGACGGAAAGTTCGACAACCGGCTGACCTGGACGACGTAGCCAGTAGCGGCTTCCACCGGCGTCCATTCTAAATAAACACTACTAAATTGCACCACTTCTGCAGCAGCCGGAATCAGTAAGGTAGCTGGAACGTTGGAAACTACCGGCAAAACCGTCTGATTGTAAAGCAGGTTGGGTTTTTCATCCTGCAAATTTGCCCGCATGGCCGCTATTTGCTGCGGCGTAAATCGGCTCGAACAATTGTCAGTGGAATAAGACATGATCAGGGTCGCATCCGAACGGAATTGAACCCCGGCCGGGTCTGTCTGAAGCGTGGGGCTTTGGAATTCAGCATTGCATGCCCACCTTGCGGAAAGGTAATCCGGCGAAGTATCGCAAAAACCGTCTGCAGCGAGCAGGCAATTGCTTCCGTCCACAAGTTCTACCAGCGCCGTATCAATAATCGTCGTATCTAAGATGAGCGTATCCTGAAAATACGTATAATCATAGGTGACATGAGTCGGCGCCGGGTCGTTGAAATTATGCGGCACACTGCCATCGTGACTTACCCCGCCTTCCCAGCCGAGAAAAGGGTGCGGCAATGAAAAGGCATGTCCCATTTCGTGTGCCCAGGTATGATCGCTTGGCCCCGTGCAACTTTTTTTCAACGCGATGCCTGCATACGGTAAATTGTAGCCACAATTTCCGGCAGGATCTGTCAGGATATAACAGTTGAGTGTGTTCGGCACGTTGTTGGCAAACATCATCAACGCGCCCTGGGGCACACTGTCGTGGGAATCCCAGGCTGAATTGGCGAGGTAATTGATCTCGCCTTCAATGAAAAACTGAATATTGGCCTGTTCAAAATCCTCATTAAGCGTGCAAAGGGCGCTCAGCAAATTGTTTAACTGGAAAAAACCCACGCCTGCATCGTTGGCCAACAAGTGGATCGTCAGCGGCACATAAAGCACCGTATCCGTAGTCTTTTCATACAAGTCAGGCTGCAATTGATACCGCTTGAGCCACGCTGAGCGGCCCGAAACCGTACCACAGGGGTTGGTATCTGCATCACTGGTTTGAGCGAACAGTCCCCCAAATGAAAAGAGCGTAACAACGAAAAGAAAAAGAATACGGAGCTTCATATCGCCAGTTTTTATACTTTGCGTCCCGACTGAGGTCGGGGTGCGAATCCTTAATCCAAAATTAATCCATCAAAACCAATGGCCGTACGATCTGACCATTTTTCCCGCCATTGCTGCCTTCAACTACCAAAGCGTAGATTCCTGAATGGGATAAGGCCTCAATTTCAAAGCGGTTGATGCCGATTTTAGCCTGAATCGTCGTTTCCCAAACGGTGACGCCAAACATATTGAGAACCCGTGCATTCAAAACATTAGCCTCTTCTGCTTCGAAAGCTACGCTGATTTTACTCCCGGTGTTTGCCGGATTCGGAAATATCAGCATTTGCGAAAGCAAAAGTTCAGGTTCTGAAGTACCCGTGACGGTTCCCGTTGTAAAGTTCATATTTGCCCCGATGCTCGTGCAGGCAAATACTTTATTGAACGGGCGCATGCGCCAGAAGTATTTTTTCCCGGGTTGCAGGTTCGTCAACAGCAATTCTTCTCCCTCAACGACGCCGCTAAAAATCAGGCCGCCAAAAGAAGGCAATGCAGAAACCTGAATGAAATAATGGGTGGCATTGGGGGTCGGCTCCCAGGCCAACAGCGCTTCCGTTGCCGTCAGGATGGTTTCACCGTTTGCAGGACTGACTAAACCAATGGAATCCGGCACCGGATAAACCGGTGTTTGATCGTATAGGAAATTGACGCGTTCTTCAACTAAGTTGGCGCGCATGGCCGCAGTCTGCTCCTCTGAGAAACGGCTGCCGCATACATCTAATGAATAAGACATATAAAAGGAAGCATCCGAGCGAAACAGGATGCTGTCCGGATCCCGTTGCTCCGCATTGCTCAGGCCTTCGTTGTTGCAATTCCAACGGTCGCTGAGGTAATCCGCCGGCGTGTCACAAAAACCGTCTCCGGCTTGTTCGCAGTCAACCCCGCTGACGCGCTCCACCAGTACGCCATCTACTTCTTCAGGCGCAGGTTGGGCGTAGGGCGGGTTCATTCCTTCCCAGCCGTAAAAAGTGTGGGGAAGTGAAAAGGCATGCCCCATTTCGTGCGCCCAGGTATTATCGCCAGCGTTCATACAGTTATGTCCCAGCGCAACGCCAAGCCCGTAGATGCTGTACCCGCAAGCGCCCGCAGGATTCGTAACAAAATAGCAATTGATGGTATTATCCACATTGTGTGTTTCCATCATGTCAAAACCGGGGCCAAAGCTCTCATGGTCCCAAAAATGCGAGTCGTTGATGTAATTGATTTCTCCTTCGATAAAGAACCGAATGCCCGTTGGGGCAAAATCTTCGTTGAGCTCGCAAACAGCGTCTAATACTTTACGCATCGGAAAATGCCCCGAACCGGAGTCATCGCCCAACAAATGGATGGTCATTGGCACGTAAATGGTATCGAAGGTGCGCGGGTAGGCCTGTCTGTTCTGCTGGTAGCGGAGTAGCCATTCTGATTTTTCCGCAGGAGTTGCGCAATGATGGGGTTGTTGGGCACGCAGCGTTGAAAATGACAACAAGCAAAATAAGGCTAAAAAGTAAGTTTTTTTCATGTTCAAAGTAAGTGATGGATAAGTACAAAAACGCCCAATAAATCAGTGTTTATCGGGCGTTTTTGGAATGTAGAATAATTTATGGTGTAATTTAATTGCCAACGACGACACGCTTGGTCAAGACCACATCGCTGGTTTCAAGCGCAACGATGTAAACACCGCGCGTCAGGAACGAAGATGGAATCCGGAAGTCGTGTTCACCCTGCGTCAGTTCCAGATTTTCGGTGCGATACACCACCTGGCCCACGGTATTCATCACGGTGATGACCCCGTCAAAGCGTTCATTGCTATTGATGCTGACACTGATGTCTTGTCCGGCAGACACCGGATTGGGGTTAACGCTCCAGGCTTCAACCAGTTTCGTTTCGCCTGTGGAAGTTACCGTGCCCGTGCCTGTTTTGAACTGGCCATTGGGTGTGAAAGGGGAACAGGTATGGTATTCAGCAAAAGGTCTTACACGCCAGTAGTACGTTTTATTAGCTGCCAAATTGGTCAGAATTTTGTTCGTTCCAAACACAACGTAGCGTGCCGTTGTGGAAGAGAAATTTGGAAACGCGTCAATTTCAAGCAAATAGCGCGTTGCGCCGCTAACGCCAGACCATTCTAAGTTCACAATATTGTAACCGGGCGTCACTGCTGCGTTGATGGGCGCGATGAGTTCAGGCATCTCGGTAATTTCTACCTGGTAAGGTACATAACCCGGAGTGACATAATTCCGCGCATTGCTGTTCAAGTCTTCGATAATCAGCTCTTGCTGTATGGGAGAAAAGAAAAAATCATTCCGCGGGCAACCTTCCATATAGCACATAAACAACCGTTCTTCCGGGTTTACAAGCACGCCCATTGGATCCAGGGCGCCACCGGTGTAATTACAATTCCAGTTGCCTTCAAACCGGTAATCAGGAGGCGTATCACAAATAAAATCACCAGCAACTGCGCAGTTGCTGCCATCTTGTTTTTCTGTGGGGATGCCCCCCGGAGACATTGCCGGGGCCGGTACACCATGTACTGCCGGGTCATACGATTCTGAATCCCAACCATTAAATGGATGCGGTAAGCTGAAAAAATGCCCCGCTTCGTGCGGCAGGGTAACAGAAGTTGCACTTACTTCGTCACGGCGCATCACAATCCAGTCTTTGTTCGGAGTGTAGTAGCCCAGCGTAACGCCTCCTACGCCTCCACCTGCCGGGGTAGCATCGTCTACGATAAAGACATTCATGGCCGTGTTGTCGCGCGCAAATGTCATGATCGTATTGACCGTGGCGGTGTGGGTACTGTATACTGCGGTGTTGTTGATGTAATTGAACGTTCCGTTTTTGAGGTAAAACTGAATATTCATTGGCAGGTAATCCGAATTCAGGGCGCAAAGCTGTTCAAGGACTTTGCCTTCCGTCACTCTTCCCGTGCCATCCGTTTTAGCCACCAAATGAAACTTGATGGGTACGTATTCAATATTGCGCGGGCGGACAGGGTTATTGCGCAAAGATTCGATGTTTTGCAGCAGGCGTTGTATCATCGGAGCTGCCATTTCTCCATGCGTTCCGCAGGAGCGGTGCGCGGATGTTTGAGCGGTCAGCATAAAGCAAGCTGCTGACAAGATCAAAACAAGCGGAGTTAACTTATACTTCATAATGAAATATTTATTTTTGAAATAAAGTAATGCCTGATTTTAGAAAAGGTTCAGGTGTATGCACCAAACCATCGGCAAAGTTATGAAAAATAGTTGCTTGGCTGGTTTCAAATATTCCTGCTTCTTTGGTCTGCATCCCAACAAAAGATAAAGAAAAATGGCTATTTTTGCGGCGCTTTAAAGCTAACCGGCTTAAAAAGCGAAAAAATATTCTTTGCAACCAATAAGATCAATCCATCATGAGTAAAGTAACCGTAATTGGCGCGGGCAACGTAGGCGCCACTTGCGCCAATGTACTGGCACACAAAGATTTGGTAAAAGAAGTTGTCCTGCTCGACATCATGGGCGATGTGGCACGCGGCAAAGCGCTCGACACCTGGCAGCAGGCGCCTATTGACAATTACAGCACCTTCCTGCGCGGAACAGACGATTACAAGGACACGGCTGATTCCGATATTGTAGTCATCACAGCGGGCGTACCGCGCAAGCCCGGCATGACGCGCGACGATTTGATTTCGACCAATGCAAAAATCGTCTCTTCGGTGACAAAATCTATTATGGCGCATTCTAAAAATCCCATCATCATCGTGGTGTCTAATCCACTCGACGTGATGACTTATGCCGCTTACAAAAGCTCCGGGCTTGATGCTTCGCGTGTTTTTGGCATGGCTGGGATTTTGGACACAGCCCGCTACCGCGCATTTTTGGCAGAAGCGCTTCAGGTGTCTCCTAAAGACATTCAAGCCATGCTGCTGGGCGGCCACGGAGACACCATGGTGCCCCTTCCCCGCTACACGACCGTTGCAGGCATTCCGGTCACTGAATTGATAGACGCCGCAACTTTGGAAGCCATCGTTGAAAGAACAAAAAATGGCGGAGGTGAATTGGTGAAATTGATGGGCACTTCGGCCTGGTACGCTCCGGGAGCAGCAGCAGCCCAGATGGTAGAAGCCATTCTGCGCGACGAAAACCGCATTTTCCCCTGCTGCGCCCTGATCAATGGCCAGTACGGCCTCAATAACCTGTTCCTTGGCGTGCCGGTAAAATTGGGTCAATCCGGCATTTCCCAGATTCTGGAACTCAAACTGAACGCGGAAGAAATGGAGCTCATGAACACTTCAGCCGGACATGTGCGGGCGGTTATGGATGTTTATGATGGCATGAATATCGCATAAATTGGTGTCTGTCTTTAGCGTCCGATAGCTGCGTCATGCTCGACCCCAAAAATGGTCAATTACGCGAGTAAACTCCCGTTTTTGGGGTCTTCGCATGCCTTGCTCTCGAACGTTAAAGATCAGACACTCACCATCACCATATGGCCAAATCCTGATTATATAATCCGGTCAAACTCGTCTTCCGCTGCCCGAGGCAGGTTGCGCGACAGCGCTTGCATGCTGTTCATGCGCATGGTTTTAAACAATTGCAGCACCGCATCCTGAAATGTTTCATCCACAATCCGGTGAACATCTTCCAGGTTTTGCACCGCGTCTTCCACCCTAAACTTATAGGTCTGTTCGTGCATGCCCGTTTCGAACTTCACCGACAGGCGGTTGTCCATTTTAAACACCGTAATTTTCATAACGGGATGTTCGACGTAGCCAATTATACGCATGATGTTGATTTGAGGATTTGAAGATTTGGTGATTTGAGGATTTGGGCAGCAATTTTCAAAACTTGTCCCGCCCAAGCGGGGTTTTCAAAACTTGTCCCGCAAAGCGGGGTTAACTAATTTTCAAATTGACTTATTCCCTGCGTAAACTCTGCCCCCATACTTCCGTCTTCCTTTCCATAAATCAGGTAGGCATCAAGGCCAGGCAGGGAGCGCGCTAATTGCAGGGCTTTTTCTTTGCCAAGCACCATAAAAGCTGTGCCGTAGGCATCTGCCAGCAGCGAATTTTCGGCAAATACCGAAGCGCTCAGCAAGGTGGTGCGCTCCGGAAAACCGGTGAGCGGATTGATGGTATGGCTGTATTTGACCCCATTGACCTCGTAGAAATTCCGGTAATTGCCCGAAGTAGAAACCGACCGGTTTTTCAGCGGCAGCGCCGCCTCTACGGTCTCCAGCGCAGCATCCTCCTCCGGCTTGTTGATGCCCACGACCCAAACCTCACCTTTGGAATTTACGCCCCTGGCCCGAACTTCTCCGCCGATATTGACCAAATAATTCACAATGCCCTTACGCTCTATCAGGCGGCACATGGCATCCACACCATAACCTTTTGCGCAGCCCCCGAAATCGAGTTGAACGCCAGGCAATGATTTTCGCAACACGTTTCCGCTCAACGTCACCTTGTCGAAGCCGACAAAGCGCAACAGGGAATCCACCGTGGCAGAATCTACAGACATTACCTTTCGCTTGGGCGTGTAGCCAAAGCCCCAGTAATTGACCAACGGCATCACTGTGGGGTCGAATGCGCCTTCCGATTGCCGGAAAACGGCTTTGGCAGCATGGTAGTTTTCAAGGAAATGACGAGCCGGGCCGCTCGTAGTATCTTCCAGGGTAAAAGTGGAGGCAGAGCGATTAAATTGTGAAATCAGGGAGGATTCAATGTAGGTGGAAACGCTCAGATTGATTTCTTCGAGCAAGCTGTCTACGGCGACCTGAACATTTCGCCCCAGGCTGTCTGCATAGTTCAACCCATAATAGGTTCCCATCGTCTGGCCTTCCAAAACGATATAATCTTTAGACACATTTTGGTCGTTCTTCTCTTGTTTGCAGCTGGTAGCCGCCATCAAAACGATCAAAAAGAAAAATGTAATTTTGTGTTGCATGAGTTTGATATTCAACAAACTGATCGAATTACTGCGATGATTTATTTCTATCCATCCAGGCATCCACGGAGTAACGCCCCGGTCCCATTAAAAAAACGGCAAGATACGCCCCCAAATACAATAGTCCGTGCTCTTTGTCGTCGAAAGGATCGCTCCAGTGTGCATATAAAACCGCCACCAGCATCGTAAACATCAGCGGAATGGTTGCCAAACGGGTAAAAAAGCCAAAAAAAAGCAAGATGGAGCAAAAAAACTCGGCAAAAACCACCAATGCCAGCGACACCGTATCGCCCAGTCCCATAAAATTCATAAACTCGATCGGTTCGTCACCGAACAGCTTTTTCAACTTCGAAAGTCCGGGCAGGTAAGCCATGCAAAATCCGAAGATCAGGCGCAGGCCAAGCAAGGCAACATCAGCACGAGGCTGTGCAGGGAAGCGCGCAAATTTTATCATAGGTATACGTTTTGATCAATATAACGCCTATATCGTGGCTATCCATATAATGCTGACACTATGGGGCTATAAAGACAGACGCTACATCGTGTCTGTCCATTTAGTCTTGTGTCTTTTTTTAGCATTCGAGAGCAAGGCACACGAAGACCCCAAAAACGGGAGTTTACTAGCGTAAATGACCGATTTTGGGGTCGAGTGTAACGCGGCTATCGGATGCTAAAAACAGACACAACATAGTCTTCTAAGTACTCAAAGCGCTTAGTCAGACAACCATTTTCAGCAATAGTCGCCCGCTCGATGACCGCACTTTGGGGTTTTAACAATTCGGGCAAAATGTGTTCAATGAATTGTTCACCAAAGGCAGCCGAAGCATCCCGCGGCATCTCATTTGGCAGGTTGTCTATCGCCATCACGTCTACCCCACGGTGGTGGTGCAGCGCGGTTTCCAGGTTGGTGTAAGGGTCGAATCCGTAAATCGGGTCGGCGATGGTAGACGCCCGAATGGTGGAGGGCACCGACGAAAGCGGGGCAATGTCACACGTAACATCGGCAATCACGCGGATGCGGAAATCGGGACGGCGCATGTCTTTTGTGGTAAAAAAAGCAGGCGACCGGTCATCCCAAAAAATGCCGTTGATGAAGATGTCCGCAGTTTGAAAATAGGGCTCAAAAGAACTATGATGAATTTCAGGATGGGCATAAAAATCGGCTTTATCAAACGCCCCGCCGTCATTGCGGGCGATGTAATTGCTGACGTGCAGCTGCGTAAAAATGGCTTCGCGGTATTGTTTTTGCAGGAAGTCTGATGCGCTGACTTCCCGAATGCCCATATCGCGGAGCACCTTTGCAGCGCCCATCCCTACCCTGCCGCCGCCGGTGAGCACAATTTTGATGGCTGGCCAGTGAATATGCCGGTAAATGGCCATCGCTTCGGCGTAGTCATGGCAGTCTTTCATGCGCTTGAGCGAAAAAGCGCCGGTGCGGCAACCATACGTATACAGGGCATTGTGTGCGCCAACTTTGCCTGCATAACGGCCAAAAGCGATGAGGCGTTCGCCCTTATCATTCGTCATCACTTCGTAGTCCAGCAGCCGGATCTGTTTTTCCAGCACCGCCTGCAACAAATGCTGGTTATGTGGCTGTTTTTTGATCGTATGCGAAAAAAAGCAGTACGTTTTTCCGGAAATCAACTGGCTGACCGGCACTTCTTTGACCCCCATCAGCAAGTCGCAGTCTGAAAGATCCGTACTTAGCGCAATGCCGGCGCGTTGGTATTCTTCATCGGTATAGCAGCGGTGTGCAGAAGGTTCAACAACGATCTGAACTTCGTGCGAAGCAATGACACGGGCACATTGGGCCGGCGTGAGCAGTATGCGTGCATCGGGCGGAATCTTTCCTTCCCGGATCAGTCCTATCTTCATGGAATGTATAATTTCGGTTTTATTTGCTTACCGGAGTTACCTCCTTCGCTAAAACGCTGCAAAAAAACGCATTTTTTGTCACATTTTCTAACCCCGAAACTTCAACACAAAGACATGACAATCAACTAATTCATAAAATTCGTTCTTGCAAAGAGGGCTGGCTGGCTTCGTTTTGGCGGCCTTGTGTGGTTACGGCGCGGACATTTGGCCAGATTTTAAGAAAACGTTAATTTTTCTATAACACGATCAATGCGCAGAGTTGTCTAACTTGCACCCTGAACGGTTATTTCTTCACTACGTTAAAATCTGATCAATGAAAAAATTATTCTTGTTGCTCGCATTCTCAGGAGCAGTGGGCTTTGCTGCGAATGCGCAATGCTCTGGTTCAAAGTCGGCTTCAGCTGCTGCCAGCGTTGAAACTCCAGGCGCACATTGTGCGGCTGCTGCTGCAAAACTGGCTTCTATGGATGCGTCCATTGAAACGCGCACTTGCCCTCAAACCGGCAAAGTGAGCTATATGAAAAAAAATGTGTCTGCCGAAAACGGCAAAGCAACTTTCACGGAAGTGGAATATTGCAGCAAAAGCGGTAAGTTCATCAACGTATCGCCGAGCGAAAAAGCAGCTTGCACCAAGTCGAAAGCTGGTTGCAGCGGCGATGCTAAAGCTACGAAAGTAAGCGCTGCCGGCGGCGCAGGTTGTTGTGCAGGTGCAAAAGCCGCTTCGGCTTCCTGCTGCGACAAAAGCAAATCTTCCGGTGCTTCTTCAATTGGCACTACCAAAAAAGCAGCTACTGCGAAGTTGGTAAGCAACGAAGACTAATTCAAGGTTAAAGTAGAAAGGGGTTGAGTGTAAATAGGCAAAAGGCAAAAGACAATTGATTGACATTTCCAAGAAGTTTGAATTCACAATTGCCTTCTGACTTTGTTGCATTTTACCATTGCACTCATCCCCTTTTGCGTTTTGCCAATTTGCCCCCCCGCTATGCGGGACAAGCTTTGCTAACTTACTCCTCAAACCTCCGGCTTCTTCTTCGGCATTTCCGAATACAAGCTGCCTTTCCGGTATTCATTCAAAACCTGCCGCACCGTACCCGTCAGATTTTTCGGCAAAGCGTCGAGGTCGAACCATTCAGCTTCCTTAAACTTATGCGTTTCGCGGGCTTTCAATTCTCCTTCCCAGCGGTAAGCTTTGAAATAGAACACCATGCGTTGTTCCCTTGCCGTGACCTTTTGAAGCACATGCACCAATTGCAAATCTTTCTCCTTCAACAAGATGCCCGCCTCCTCGAAGCTCTCCCGAATCAGGCATTGCCGCGCCGATTCACCCTTTTCAATCGTACCTCCGACCAAAGTATAATTCCCCCCATTGAAATTAGTTTGCTTCAATAGCAGGATTTGCCCTTTGTAATAAAGGATCAGTCGTACTTTCAGCGTGATTTTGTAAACAGGCATGAGCAACACAGTTATAAACGGCCAAATATAGACGGTAACAAGTAGACGGCCAAAGTACCGGGCAATAAAAACAGTCCCTTTGAAAACATCCCATAGAGAACCGGTTAAATGAATATTAAGTTCTGTCATTTATCCGGTCAAACTGCAACTTTTTAGCGACATCGCCGTACCTTTGTAGAGCCTCCTTTCACAAATTCATCAGGTTTCTCTGATTTGTTTTTGAAACGCTATCGCATACCGAACACACAAAGCCAACTTTCCCCCCTTCCTGTCCGCCAACGCGCACAATTGTGTGCGTTTAGGGCTATTCGTGCTTGTGTCCAAATTGATTCCTTTACACTAAACGCTATAAAACTCTAAATTTATGAGAGCACTTTTTCTCTTGCTGTTTCTGATCACCGTATCTTTTGGCACGATAAGTGCCCAAAGTGGTTGTACAGACCTGTTTTTCTCGGAGTACATTGAGGGAACCAGTTTTGAAAAATACATTGAAATTTATAATCCGACCGGCAGTACCGTAAACCTTTCGGATTATCAATTGCGGCTTTACTCCAATGGTGTGGCTTCGCCTTCTCAAACCTTAACGTTCAGCGGAACCTTAGCCAGTGGCGCAACGATTGTTGTAAGGAATGGATCTTCAACCGGATATACCGGAGGGATCGTAAGTTCCCTGGTAGCCAACCACAACGGCGACGACGCTTTTGACCTTTTCAAAATTTCCACCAGCACTGTCGTTGATATTTTTGGCAGAATTGGCGACGACCCTGGCACTTCATGGACCGCTACCGGCTTATCTACAGCAGACCGGACATTGCGACGTAAATCCACAGTTACAGGAGGCGTAACCGTTAATCCTTCAGGAACAGGTGCCGGCGCTTTTACCACACTGGGAACGGAATGGGACGGCTTTGCTTTAAATGACGTGTCTGGCTTAGGTAGCCATAGCAGTTCCTGCATCTCTACGACCTGCTCCATTTCCAGCATCGTGACTGGGAGCCTATCGTCCTGTAATGACAATGGTACTCCGTTGAGCACCACCGATGATTACTTTACGGCAAATGTTACAGTGAACTACACAAATCCGCCTACAATGGGCACCCTCAACATCAGCGGAGATGTCACCGGCGGACCAACATCAATAGGGGTAGGGCTTATTACGCCTACTTCTCACACCTTCACGGGTGTTCAGTTTGCTGCCGATGGTGGTGCGATTGCTATCACCGCTGCTTTTTCAGATGACGCCCCGTGTACCCTTACTAATCTGAATGCGGGAACAGCGCCAACGGCCTGCTCCATCGTTCCCAATTGTGCGTTGCCTTTCTTCTCTGAATATATCGAAGGCAGCGGCAACAATAAGTGCCTCGAAATTTATAATCCGACTGCTTCAAGCATTGACCTCGCAGCAGGCGGCTATAAAATTGAGATGTATTTTAATGGTAGTGCTGCAGTAGGATTGACCTTAAACTTAGTCGGTACTATTGCACCCGGCGACGTTTTTGTGATCTGCAATTCAGGCGGTACCACTGACTTCACAAGCCAGGCCGACCAACTCAACGGAGCGGGCTGGTTCAACGGTGACGACGCTGTTGCGCTGAGCAATAGTGCAGGCTTATTGGACGTCATCGGCCAGATTGGCGTAGACCCGGGAACAGACTGGAACGGCGCCGGCGTTTCAACCGTAGATCAAACCCTGCGCCGGTTTAGCTCCATCCAGAAAGGCGACAACAATGGCAGCGACGCTTTCAATCCAGCCACTGAATGGCAATCTTACCCGTTGAATACCTTCTGGGGCTTGGGTTATCACTTGACTAGCTGCCGCCCCGGGCTCCCATCCGGCTGGAATCCGTTCAATGTAGGTTGCCCTTCAGGCACGGTCAGCCACTCCGGAGGCCAGTTCACGCTTTCTTCCAATTGCTATGAAGATTTGTCGTCTGGTGTGGATGAACACACGCTGGCCTTCCAGGAACTCTGCGGTGATGGTACAATCACTGCCCGGATTTGTGGCATCACTGGATTGGGCTTTGCAGGTTTGAATTTCCGCGAAACGGCTTCCAACAATTCGAAGCAAGTATCGCTTTTGTTTCAAAACAGCCAAAACGCACACTGGTTTACCCGCAGCGTTACAGGCGCCTCCATGCAATTCCAATCGAAGCCGCGCCTCAACCGCAACTGGCTGCGCGTTACCCGCACAGGCGATGTATTTAGGGGCTATATCTCGACCAACGGTGTAGCATGGCAATTGCTGTTCCAGTCCGAAATTGATATGGCTGATTGCATGCTCGTCGGTTTGATTGTGGAAAGCAATGTAGATGGCGCCGGTACAACGGCAAATTTCTGCAATGTGCAACCACCAAACTTCTTCAGCCGCCCAATCAATGACGGCCCGGTTCAAACGAACGAACAATTGTCGGCTCAGGATCAAAATAACGGCGAATTGGAATTCCCGGCAACCGCCGATCTGTTCGACAACAACAACGGAAGCGAACTTGCAATCCGTCCGAATCCGGTGGTGAACGAACTGGAAGTAGTGATCCCTGCTAATCTTCAGGCGGGCGCCCTGCTCCACATCATGGATATGAACGGCAGAAAGCTCTTCACCCAGCGCATTGGCGAAGGTTCAAACCTGATGCTCCTGAATCTGGCAGAGCTGAACCTGAGCGCAGGCGTTTACATGCTGAACGTTCAGGATGGGGCTACCGTGCTGACGAAGCGTTTTGTAAAAGTAAATTGATGTCTTCTGTGTCTGTCTTTATAGTCCGAGGCTTCGACTGCGCTCAGTCACCTTAGCGGCGTTCATTTCGACTTGGCCTCGACTACGCTCAGCCAGCAGCTCAATGACCGGCCGTTGAGCGGAGTCGAAACGAACTCCCGTTTTTGGGATAGGACATGCCTTGCTCTCGAACTCTAAAGAGCAGACACTCGCCTACAATGGAAAAGCCCCTGCTTAGCAAAACGCAGGGGCTTTTTTATTTGTACGTTAGATCGTGCATTAATTTACAGAAAACGAAAGCTTCTGAATGAATAGACATCCCCTTTGTGCCCTCGCGTCTAAAATTTCCCGCAAAGGGCGCAAAGGATACGCCAAGGCCGCAAAGCGTGATGCCATCTGGCTTTGCGTCCTCTGCGAGACCTTTGCGTCCTTTGCGGGAAACAATCGCTGGCAAGGACGTCAGAGAAGTGTTTTACATCATTCAAAAATCTATGTTTGATTCCCGATCTCACGTTATTTATTAAACAGACACTACTGCGTAATCTCCAGCAATTCCACTTCAAAGACCAGGGTAGTATTCGGGCCGATTTTTCCGCCTGGCCCGCCGCGTTCGCCGTAAGCGAGGTTGGAAGGGATGAAAAGTTTCCACTTTGAACCTTTGGGCATCAGTTGCAGTGCTTCCGTCCAGCCGGCGATTACCTGCGTAACGCCAAAAGTTGAGGGCTGGCCACGGTTAACCGAACTGTCGAATACACTGCCGTCAAGGAGCGTTCCATGGTAATGAACGGTCACTTTATCGGTTTTGGTCGGTTTGGCGCCGGTTCCGGCTTTCATAATTTCGTATTGAAGGCCGCTGGGCAAAGTCGTCACGCCTGCTCGTTTTGCGTTTCCTTCCAAAAACAGCTTGCCTTCTGCCATGGCTTTTTCGCCCTTTTTGGCTTGTTCTTTCATCATGTAATCTTGCAGAACCTTGTTGGCGCCTGCAGGATCAACCTTGGCTTCGCTGTTTTTCAGCGCGTCCTCCAACCCTTTTGCAACCAAAGTGGTATTGACCCCATCGAGCCCTTGTTGCTTCAGATTTTGGGCAATCAGAATCCCAAGGCTATAACTAACGGAATCCAAAGTGTTTTTCAGTTCCTGGGCTGCAAGGCTTCCGCACAGCGTCATGCCCGCCATAGAAAGAACAATCGTTAAAGTTCTCATGCTCTGAATAAGTGATTTTTACTGTGAAAAAATGATCAATTGCTATAAACGTTAAAAAAGCGCATCCGGTATATTTCCCCGCTAATCTTCTACTAATTTCTGGATGTCGTCGTTGGCGCCAAAAATTACCAGGATGTCTTTCTCCTTAAATACCATATCCGCTTCTGGGACGCCAATCACTTCGCTCACCTCGTGTTTGGCGCCGATCATGTTCACTTTGGAAATATTCCGGATGACGGTGATGATGTTCACCTGATAATGTTGCCGGGGCTGGATTTCTGCAATGGATTTTCCAACAAAATGATCAGGAACCGTGATTTCTACAATAGAATAATCGCCGGGCAAATCGAAGGAGTCAATCATTTTATGCAGGTTGAGCTTCATCGCCAACCGTTCGGCAGAATCTTCCTCGGGGTGTATGATTTCCGACACACCCATGCTCTCCAGCACGGTTTGATGTAACGGCGAAATGGCCCTGCCTATAATATGTTTAGTTTTCAGTTTTTTAAGCAACGCTGTAGTGAGAATGGAAGCGCCTTCATTTTCGCCGATGGCAACAATGGCAACGTCTACATCGCGCAGCGGCAGGCTGCTTACCGCCCGTTCATCCGTAGAGTCCAGACAAATTGCGATGGTCAGGTGGTCCTTCAAATCTTCTACCGTGTCAATCTGGCTGTCAACGCCGATGACTTCGTGCCTCAGGTTTGTGAGTTTGATGGCAAGGGACCTTCCAAAGTTGCCCAGTCCAAAAATGATGGCTTTCATGCTGTCTTTTTAAGATGTAAGATAAAAGACATTAGATTTAAGATAGCGTACACACCAGATATCAGGATCACAAAACATGGAACAACGATCCACAAAATCTAATATCTAATGTCTTTCATCTTACATCTAATTGATTAAAATATCCTCTTTTGGATAGCGGTAAGGAAGACTACTGACCTGCCTGAGTATGGCGATCAGGATCATCATCGTACTCACCCTTCCGAAAAACATCGTAACGACCAATACATATTTACTTTCAACGCCGAGCAAAGGGGTGATTCCAGTGCTTAAGCCCACTGTACTGTAAGCAGAAAAACACTCAAAAGCAATGCTGATCAGGGTTTTCTCCTCTTCAAAAAAACTGACAAAAAAAACGGAGAAGCCTATCGCAATGAGCGACAGGCAAATCGTTGCAAATGCCCGGCGTATTGATAAATCAGAAATTTCGCGATTTTTGATCTCCAGCCGGTCTTTATTCCTTGCGATGGCAAAAATATTCAGGGTAGCGATGGCAAAGGTGGTCGTTTTTATGCCGCCACCCGTTGAACCCGGAGACGCGCCGATCCACATCAGCAAAAGGCAAATCATGATACTTGGAATAGTGAGCGTCGCAATGTTTACGGTGTTAAACCCGGCGGTACGCGGTGTCACGCTTGCAAAAAAGGAAGTGACTAATTTACCATACCAGGTTGTGTGCTCAACTAAGGCGTAATTGTATTCAAACACCAAAAAGCCAACCATACCCACAACTGTTAGAATTAAAGTTGTCCTGAGTACAATTATGCTGTTCAAATTGAGCAGCCAGAGCTTGCGCTCGTAGTTTTTCTTAAAAATCAACCGCCCAAAGAAGCGCTTAGTACTATAATACAGGTAACTAAATCCATTAAAAATCAGTCCGTATCCCAATCCGCCTATCACCAGCAGTAAAGCAACCACCAATTGCACAGAATAATTGAAGCGGAACGGCAATTCATAAAGGTTATTGGTCATTGTGGAAAATCCCGCATTACAGAAAGCGCATATTGAATGAAAAACCGAAAAGAAAGCCCGGTCAAAATTAGAAACAAACAGGTTGCCCGGACTAAACAGAAAAATGAGCAATGCCCCAATTCCTTCAACTGCCAAAGTAAACACGACGACCTGGATGATGAAGTTGCGGGCGCTGCCGAGGTTTACGTTGGTGATGTCCTGGATGCGCATTTGTTCCTGAATGGAAGTTCGACCTTTAAAGAAGAACCCCAAAAAACTGGTGAATGTCATGATCCCCAAACCACCGGCCTGAACCAGCAGCATAATCACAGACTGCCCAAAAAGCGTAAAAACTTTCCCGGTATCCAATACTGCAAGGCCGGTCACGGTGACTGCTGAAGTTGAGGTGAACAACGCATCTACAAAAGAAATTCCGCTTACGGTAGCGCCCGGTAACATCAGCAGCATCGTACCTGCAACAATCAGAAAAATGAAACTCAGCACGAACAGCTTGGCTGGACGAAAAGTACGCCGCTGCATGGAAAATGAGAGCCTGGAGATTTCAATCAGAAAAAAAATTAATGAAAAAATGGAGCTGATTGCGCTCAGGAACACGGTGTTTTGGCCTTCGGCAAGCGCCGCGATTCCCATGACCAAGAAGAGCAGCGTCATCGTAAAATCACCTTTGCGCAGGGGTTGCTTACACCGGGATCGAAAAAAAAGGGATGCGCCAATCGTTGTCGATATCGCCAGGAAAAGCAATCCGTACATCAGCCAGATGGTTCGGACAATGAGGGTGTCTCCTTGCCAGCCGTCGTCGAAAATAACCAACCCGATCCCCAACAAAGAGAGGATCAGGCGAAGGGCATCTATTATTTTAACGAGTCGTTTCAACGTTTAGACCGATGGGAAGCAATGATTTAATTAATTTTGCCGCTTGAGCCGGCGAGGTGCAAATGTGGCGTTTTTTTGCAACTTGCAAACAGATTTCTAATAATTTTATACAACTCAAAAACAAGGGCTTATCGCATCGCAAATCACCGGATTTTGCTTACCTTTCACGAAATTTTTCCTACTCCCTGTTATTAGGTGATTAAAGTTCCTGTTCCAAACAACTCGAAATCATGAAACAACTCACCCTGCTATGCTGCTGCACCTTTATATTGGGTTATGCACTCCATGCCCAGGTAAGCAGTAGTTTTATGTTCGAAGGCGTTGACCGCAACTACCTCACCTACGTCCCAGCCACGTTGCCACAAGGCAGTCCGGCACCCGTTGTGCTGGTTTTGCACGGTTTCACTCAAACTGCGCAGGGCATTATGAACTATTCGGGATTTAATGCGATTGCGGAAACCGCGGGGTTTATTGCCGTTTATCCCAACGGTATTAACCTGTCGTGGAATGTCGGCTTCAGTTCAACAGGCGCCAACGACGTAGGCTTCCTGAATGCGCTGATTGATACCCTGAATATTAAATACCCCGTTGACCTGGATCGCGTGTATGCCTGTGGCATGTCGAACGGCGGCTTTATGAGCTACCGCTTAGCCTGCGAGCTGAGCGACCGTATTGCTGCCATCGCATCGGTAACCGGCAGTATGACCACGCAGACTTTCAACGATTGCCATCCCGAACGACCGGTTCCCGTTATGGAAATTCACGGCACATCCGACCTGATCGTCAATTACAATGGCGCAACGGGCATTAAATCTATCCCTGATGTCATCGAATACTGGGTCGGTCAAAACGGCTGCCCGGAGTTTCCGGAAATCACCCTCCTGCCCGATGTCATCAACGAAGGCTCCCGGGTAGAACGCAGCATTTACCGGCCTTGCGCCCAATACAGCGAAGTCGTGCTGCTGAAAGTGGTTGACGGCGGACATACCTGGCCGGGCAGCACCAATTCAGGCTTTGGCAATACCAACCGCGACATCAATGCCAGTCAGGAAATTTGGAATTTTTTCAACCGGTTCAGCCTTTCCGGCAGTCCGAATGCCTCCGGCGAAGCCGATAAACTACACGATGTCAGGGCATTTCCCAATCCCGCATCGGAAACCCTGTTCGTAACCCTGCCGCAGGAAAGTGTTTTGCAAAATGCGACTTTGCGGCTGTTCGATAGCCAGGGTCGGGTGGTGTTGCAACAGGCGGTACCTGATTCGGTAGTAGAATTATATGTGGGCGACTTGCCTTCCGGCGTATACATGGTTGAGGTTTGGACAGAAGCAGGAATTGCGATGAAGCGGGTGGTTGTCCAATAATTTGAATACTGAATTAATATGCCTTAAAATCCCTTCCCTTTCACTACTTTTACGCCCTTGATTTAACTTTTGTGCCCTGTTCAAGCATCTTCTTTTGCAAAATGGCGTTTATAGAAGGTGATTAAAAGAAGATAATACATCTATGCAATTTCTGTATCCGACGTTCCTGTTTGCCTTGGCAGCTCTGGCGATTCCCATCATCATCCATTTGTTTTATTTCCGGCGCTTCAAGAAGGTATACTTTACCAATGTGCGCTTTCTGAAAGAAGTGAAAGAAGAAAAAAGCGCCCGATCCAAACTGCGCAACCTGCTCGTGCTGGCCATGCGTTTGCTGGCGCTGGCATTTTTGGTTTTTGCGTTTGCACAACCGTTCATTCCGCGCGACGAAGAAGTCAAAGCAGGCGCCAAAGCAGTGAGCATTTTTGTGGACAATTCATTCAGTATGAACGCCCTGAGCCAGGACGTACCTTTACTGGAAAAAGCGAAGGAACGCGCCCGCGAAATCGTACGTGCGTACGCCGTTGACGATCAGTTCCAGATCCTGACCAACGATTTTGAAGGGCGCCACCAACGCCTCATCGGCAAAGAAGAAGCGCTGCTCCTGATTGACGAAATCAAGCCAACGCCCGCCGTAAAGGAAATGAGCAGAGTCATCCTCCGGCAGCAGCAAACCTTGCAAACCGCCACAACCGAAAACCGGGCGGCTTACCTCATTTCAGATTTTCAGAAAAACGTTTCCGACTTCAAACAATACGCCGATACAACATTGAGCGTCAACTTAGTGCCGCTTCAAGCTGTTCAGGAACGCAACGTGAGCATTGATACCGCGTGGTTTGAAGCCCCGGTGCAATTGGTTGGCCAAACCAACCGCCTGCTGGTGAAAGTCCACAACTGGACCAACGAACCGGTCGAAAACATTCGTTTGGCGATTCGCTACGAAGGGCAAAACAAGCCGGTAGGCACCCTGAATATTCCTGCCCGGTCTTCTGTCACAGATACGGTGAGCATCACCGTGTTGCGCACCGGCTGGCACGAAGCAGAACTCAGCGTTACCGACTACCCTGTTCAGTTCGACGATCAATATTTTTTCGCTTTTTTCGTGCCGGAAAACATCCTGGCTTTGGCCATCAACGAAGCGCAACCCAACCGTTACCTTGGAGCAGCTTTTTCGGGGACCGGGTATTTCAAAATGACCAACGCCACAAGCCGCAGCTTAGATTATTCACAATTCAGCAAATACCAGTTGATTGTGCTCAATAACCTGAATGTGGTTTCTTCCGGCCTGGCGTTCGAGCTGGCCAATTATGTCAAAAACGGGGGCAATCTCCTCGTTTTTCCGGGCCGAAACAGCGATTTGAACAGCTATAAATCCTTTTTGCAGGCCTTTCCGGCCAATGAGTTGCTTCCCTTCGAAACACAGGAACGCATCGTGGGCACGGTGAATACAGACGAGTTTGTATTCAGAGACGTCTTTGAAAATAAAAGCACCAACCTGCGTCTGCCGGTCACCAAAGGCAATTTCAAATTCAGCACGTTTACCAACCGCAACGAAGAACAACTGCTCACGTACCGTGATGGGACGCCCTTTTTGTCCAAATACCGCAGCAACCAGGGTCGGATTTACGTTTGCGCCGCACCTTTGGACGAAGCGTACAGCAATTTGATGCAAAACGGCGAAGTGTTTATCCCTATGGTTTACAAAATGGCCATTTCCGGTGGCGCAGAGGAGCGCATAGCCTATACGATTGGCCGCGACGAAGTGCTGACTGCCAACCATTTTGGCGTCAGCGCAGAATTGGTTTATAAACTAAAAGGCGCTAAAGGTGAGTTCATTCCGGAACAGCGAACTGCTGGCACAAAGGTGCAATTGGGCATTAACGGCCAGGTGCAGGACGCCGGCGTTTTTGACCTTTTCCTGAACCAGGATACCGTATTGCACCGCTATGCCTTCAATTTTGACCGCAAAGAATCGGACCTTACCTATTATAACACCGATGAACTGCAAACCCTTTCCACCGGCAAAGTCAATGTGATTGACATCAATGAAGCTGCGCTGCTGACGGCAAGCATCGAAGAGCGCAGCCAGGGCGTGGTGCTCTGGCGCTGGTGTTTGATTCTGGTGTTAATTTTCCTGATGATAGAAACGTTGTTGCTGCGCTTCTGGAAAACATAACGAAGATTCTCGTTATTGGAATTCATCGCAAAATTTGTCCCGTAAACGGTATAATCTCGTCGACTTATCGATGTTAACGACCCTGGAAGGGTCAAATTTGAATAGCCCCCGATGCAATCGGGGGAAATGCGGAAGTGGTGAGGCGAACCAACCCCGAATGGGGTTGAATATTGAATATCAGGGCGTGACATGTTAACATTCAACCCCATTAGGGGTTGCAAGTTACATTTCGTTTATGCGACCACGGGGTTGTGTAAAGAGTCGAATTTGCTGAAGTAGTTGAATTTGTTTAATTCGTTAAACACAGATAACAAACATGATACAAATATACGATTTCAACCAATTTAACCAATTCAACACTCTTTACACAACCCCCTATTCACCTTCAACCACTTCGTGGTTATAATTCACATTAAATGGGAGGTCGCAAAGGTAAGCCAAGACCGCTAGGAGGACTTCATCCTTAGAGTCCTCGCGGAACCTTTGCAGGAAACAATTTATAGAGCCTCCTTATGAAGTCGCCTTTCGTGCAACTTTAGCGGGTGCTTTTTCCGGCTTAGCTGCCTTCGGTGCAGGCTTTACAGCAGCTTTCTCCTTTGGAGCTGTTGCTTTTTTGCTCCCTGGCGAAATGCGTTCCAAAACGAGTACCGCCAGCGCCGGCAAATTCAGTGTAATCGAATAAGCGCGCCCATCGTAGGTTTCCTCCGTTGCCTTCAGCTTTTCATTGAAATGATGGCCGCTGCCGCCGAAATCGCGGCTGTCGCTGTTGATGACTTCTTTCCAGCCGCCGCCAAAAGGCAAGCCGAGTTTGTAGTCTTTGCGCACTACCGGGGTGAAATTGCAAATGACTACCACCGGATTTTCTGCGTCTTTGCTTTTTCTGATGTAAGAAAGCACACTCGTTTGGTGGTCGCCGTGGTTGATCCATTCAAAACCATCCGGCGAAAACTGCCGCTCGTGCAGGGCTTTGGTCTCTTTATAAAAATGATTGAGCTTTTTGATCCAGGTATGCATGCCTTTATGGTGTTCAAATTGAAGCAACCACCATTCCAGGCCGCGTTCGATATTCCATTCGCTGGTTTGGGCAAATTCGCCGCCCATGAAGAGCAGTTTGGAACCCGGATGGGTGAACATATAACCAAACAGCAGCCTCAGATTCGCAAAGCGCTGCCACTCATCGCCCGGCATCCGCTGGATCAGCGAACCTTTTCCATGCACCACCTCGTCGTGCGACAACGGCAACATAAAGTTTTCGGTAAAGGCATAGACCAGGCTGAACGTAATGGCATTGTGGTGAAACCGGCGGTGAATGGGGTCGTTTTTAAAATAGTTCAGGGTATCGTGCATCCAACCCATCATCCATTTTTGGCCGAAGCCCAATCCGCCACTGTAAACCGGACGGGAGACGCCCGTCCAGGCCGTTGATTCTTCAGCAATGGTAATCGTATCCGGGTATTCGCGATAAACCGTTTCGTTGAATTCGCGCAGGAAGCTCGTCGCCTCCAAATTTTCATTGCCCCCGTGGATATTTGGAATCCACTCGCCTTCCTTGCGGCTGTAATCGAGGTAGAGCATCGAAGCCACTGCGTCCACCCGAAGGCCGTCAGCGTGGTAGCGATCCAACCAAAACAAGGCATTGGAAATCAGAAAACTGCGAACTTCGTGGCGATCGTAATTAAAAATGCAGCTTTTCCAGTCCGGGTGAAATCCCTTGCGCGGATCGGCGTGGTCGTACAGGTGCGTGCCGTCAAAATCGGCAAGCCCATGCGCGTCTGTCGGAAAATGCGAAGGCACCCAATCCAGCAGCACCCCGACACCCGCCTGGTGAAACTTATCCACCAAATACTTAAAATCTTCTGGTGAGCCATAACGGCTGCTTGGCGCAAAATACCCCGTCACCTGATAACCCCAGGAAGGGAAGTAGGGATGCTCCATCACCGGCAGGAACTCAACATGGGTGAACCCGGTATCTTTAATATAAGCCACCATTTCTTCCGCCATTTCGCGGTAGCTGAGGGAACGCGAACCGCCGTGCATTTTTTTCCAGGAACCGGCGTGTACTTCGTAAACGGAATACGGTGCATCCAAACCTGTATGCGCGCCGCGTTTTTTCATCCAGTCCGTATCCTGCCAGGTATAGTCTTCATCCCAGACAATAGAAGCCGTGTTGGGCGGTATTTCCCAAAAACGCGCAAAAGGATCGCCTTTTTGCAAATGGCGGCCATCGGGCGCAAGAACATGGTATTTGTACAAATCGCCTTTGCCAACGCCGGGAATAAACCCTTCCCAAATCCCGGAGCTGTCCCAGCGGGAAGTTAATGGATGGGCTTTGCGATCCCAGCGATTAAAATTGCCGACCACCGACACCGCTTTGGCGTTGGGCGCCCAAACAGCAAAAAGGGTTCCCCATTGCCCGTCTACTTCCAAAATATGGCTGCCGAGTTTTTCATAAAGGCGGAAATGCTTACCTGCTTTAAACAAGCTGGAATCAAATTCTGTCAGTAGGCTGTGGTTGATGACGTTGGCCATAAAGTTGTGGTTGGTTTTTATTGTACCTCCTGTACCTCCGAACTCTGTTCGGAAAAATCAATGAATATGCCGAACAGCGTTCGGCAGTACCCGTTCTACGCAAAGATGAACGATATTCTCAAAAGTACAAAGATAGCGCCGTGTTTTCCCGATCTTTCCTTTAACCGGCAATTAAAATTGACTACTGACGGATTCCACAAAACAACATGAGTCATCCCGAATTTTGTGTTTGAGGTGCAGCGCACCCGAATCTTTGTAGAACCGTGGGAATAAGGGGTAGCGAGGTGCAGCGCACCGTAATCTTGGGGTGTCGTGACATCCGTTGTTGCGGTGCGCTGCACCTGATTTCATCTACTTTGATGTGGGTTACAAAGATTCG
>JBJXFD010000547.1:0-6034 GCA_046153985.1 Saprospiraceae bacterium | reverse complement strand
TTGCGAATGGTTTCGTCGTCTTCGATGATGACGACCCGGACGACTTGCGTGCGCCCTGAATTCGGGTGATGATAAGCTGTATTCATAGTAGCTGTGTATTTGCCTGCCGCTTTTACAAAAAGCGCTTGATCAGGTATTTTTATGATTTGGTTCTTGCCTGTAAAAAGGCATGGCCGTTCGCCGGTGCTTCCGGAAGATCAAAGCGCAGTTCAACCTTCGTTCCTTCAAGGGGCGCCGACTGCACTTCCAGGTGCGCATGGATGCGTCTGGCGCGGATCTGCATGTTCCCGAGGCCCTGGCCTTTCCGGGGCTGGGCCATTTGGTCAAACCCTTCGCCATTGTCTTCCAGTGAAATCGTTATTTGTTCCCCCGTCAATTCAATCGTCATGCAGACCTGACGGGCGTGCGCATGTTTCAGGGCATTGTGCAGCGCTTCTTTAAAAATCATCATCATGTTTCGGCTGTAATCCATCGGCAGGCGATAGCGGCTGAGGGTTTCTTCATCCAAACCCCGCGCCGCAAATTCCGTTTCCGTATCCTCAAAAAGTTCTGTACCAAAGTCGCTCAGTCGCTTCAGGATTTCATAGAGGTTATCGCTGTCCGGATGCAGCGACCACAAAATATCTTTGGTGCCACTATAGAGCGCGGCAGAGTTTTCGCGCATCTGTCCGATGATTTTCCTGATTTCGGGCGTTGTGCCGTTCAGTTTTGCCTGCAAAACTTCCGTGAGTACCGAGATGCGCGTCAGTTTGTTGCCCAATTCATCGTGAAAATCTTCAGCAACCCGGCGGCGCACTTTGTCCTGTTCATCTTTGCGCAAACGCTCTAATTCCAGTTTTCGCTGGGTTTTCCAGCGCGCCCGGACATACTGAATGAGGGCGCCGATGCCAATGAGCAAGCCTACCACCAGCAATTGGAACCATTGCATCTGGTAGAACGGCGGAATGATCTCAAAAACCAACGTAGCCGGTTCCGTTACAAAACCGGTATCATCGTCCCCGGCCCATACTTTGAATTCGTATTTGCCCGGCGGCAGGTCGGGATACACCACATACCCATTGGCCGTTGTTGCAGAAACCTGCTCGTCTAAGCCCATCAATTGGTAGCGGAATTTCACGGTTCCGGGGTCTGCAATCGGCACGCAGGTAAACTCAAACGTGAGGTGGTTCTGGCGGTGCCCCAAACGCAAGCCCACCGGGAGGTTGTACCACGCGGTGAGGCTGTCGGTCAGTTTACTGGCCGGAATTGTATCCGAAAACAGTTCCACGCTCGTGAGCAGGGCTTTAAAAGCAACCGGATTCCGGGTTTCCGATTCCGGGTTGTAGCGACAAAGGCCCTTGGTGGTACCAAACCAGATATTGCCGTTGGGTTCCACCAAAATGGCGTTCTGGTTGGTTTCAATGCCCAGCACCCCGTCGGTTTTGCCGTATGTTTTAACGCGAATCCCATTGCCTGCATATTGGATCCGATTGATGCCATTGCCGGTTCCTGCCCACAATTGGTCTTTTTCATCAAAAGCCAGGCTGTAGATGATTTCCGAAGAAAGGCCTTCTTTTTTGGAGAAATACAGGAGCGAGTCTTTGCCGTTGGTACCCCGGTTCCAGCACACCAATCCGCTGCCGTTCGTACCGATCCAGATGCGTCGGGGATTTTTGTCGCGGGCCATGCACAGCACAGCGGAATTGCCCAGCACTTCGCCGTCAAACAGGTGATTCAGTTTTTTCCCATCCCAAAGCCACAAGCCCTGATCACTGGCAATGATCATAGAGTCTTTTTCGAGTCCAAGCACACCGGTAAGGGTCGTGTTTTTCAACGGTTTCCCGTGCGCCCAGGGTTTCAGGACCCCATTTTCTGCAATAGCAATGCCTTTGCTGGTGCTGATCCATATCCGTCCGCGGCGATCTTCGTATAAGCCGGAGATACTGCTGCCCAACAGCGTGTCATTTTTTGCAACCTGGCTGAATTGCCGGCCATTGTATTGCCAAAGTCCTCCTCCATAGGTGCCAAGCCAAATATTCCCTCCGATATCCTGTATCATGGTTACAATGCGCCGGGTGGCGGCATTTTCGGAGGGCAGCAACCGCGTGGTGATGCGTTTGCCGTCGTAAATCTGCAAGCCGCCGCCATAGGTTCCCATCCACAGCAACCCCTCTTTGTTGCGCAGCAAAGACATCACGATGGGATGCCCCAGCCCGCTCGATTCGTCGAAGTGGACAAACGCGCCGCCTTTGTATTTAAAAACACCCTGGCCGTCGGTTGAAAACCACAAATTGCCTTCCCGGTCCGGGAAAGCCTGGGTGGCGAAAGCATTGGAAAAACCATTCGTGGCAGAAAACCGGTGTACCCCTTTTTCATCCAGTACAAAAACACCCTGCAATCCGACAAACCACAAATGGCCTTTAAAATCTTCGCACATCGAAAAAGCATTTTTTTCGATGATCTGATCGGCCTTAAATTCCTGAAAAGGCCGAAATCCATCTGCTTCTAAGCGAAAAACGCCTTTGTTGGTGAGCAGCCAGACACGTTCTTTGCTGTCTACATAAATCCGCATAATCCCCAGTTTTTTAACCGGGTTTGGATGGTGTACCGGGATTCGGGTCCAGGTGTCGCCGGTTTTCTGAAGCACTTCGTTGACTTTCAACCCTCCGACCCACAACCGGCCTTTTTTATCACAAAAAAGAGACTGCACAAGGAGTTTTTTAAATTGATCGTCTTCGTATACCTCCAGTTTTCCGGCATTGATGTGGTACAATTTATTGTTAAGGGCGGCCCAAATTTTCCCCTGATTGTCTTCAACAAGCGCATTGACATGGTTTATGGTGTCGGTTGCGTACGTTTGAAATTGCTTCCCGTCGAATACCGTCAGGCCCCGGGCGGTACCGGCCCAGATTCGGCCACTCCGGTCAGCCAACACCGAGGTCGTAATGTTGCTGGCCAAGCCGTCTTTTTGGCTGTAATTCTTGAAGGTGCGGCCATCAAAGCAGGAAATGCCGCTGAGTGTGGCAAACCACATGCGACCCAGCGCATCCTGACAAATGCCGTTTACCTGCATTTGCGGAAGCCCTTCTTCTACAGTGAAGTTCTGGAAATAATGCTGCTGCGCAAAAATGGGGAGGTACAGGAACAGCACTGCGCACAAGGACAATAGTTGCCGGCGCAGAACAGAACCCATCGCCTGCTGATGGCTTGACGCCAAAAGGTGGTTTTGGGTAAGATGATGGTTACGTATTTTCAAAGATGATTGCTTGTTTCTGTGCAATTTACGGAAAATCGCGGGTTTTACCACATAGGTTTTTTTACCACATAGGCACATAGGGGTTTTCACATAGGACACATAGCACGGGGAGCCGCCTATGTGAACTATTGTGAAAACAACTATCCTGCCAAGTCGGGACAATTTGTGGACTATGTGATAAAACTCCACGAAAAGTCTTGCAAGTTCCCGTTTTCCCTTGCTTGCTGCAATCACGCTGATGGGGGTATTTTCAGGATTCCTGCAATCACATGCTACCTAACATTAGGTATCACCTGCTATAATTAGGTATTTTCAACGCAATATGACATTCCTCCTATTCAGATTTACCGGAAACTACTACTTTAGCGCCACGTTCTTATTTAGAACAAGTTAAAATAACCTATTTGTGATAGCAGGACTTCCATCTGACAAGCGACTCATCAGCCTGCCCGCAGGCGAAAAAGGGGTAATTAAAACTTTCTGCGACGATTCTGCAGGCAGCAAACTCGTGTCCGTCGGCATTCTGCCCGGCAGTTTTGTGGAATTGGTACGCAAAGCCCCGCTCGGTGGCGGCTGGTATGTGAAAGTAGATGGCCAGACCTTTGCCCTGCGACAGGAAGAAGCCACTTGTATCGTGATCGAATGAAGGAATCTCCGGAAAAACCTGTCCCCTACAATGTTGCCTTGCTTGGAAACCCCAATAGCGGCAAATCTTCCCTGTTTAACCTGCTCACCGGCCTGCGTCAAAAAACAGGCAATTTCCCCGGCGTTACCGTAGATAAAAAAATCGGCGCCCTGCAATTAGACGCCGGCAAACAGGGACTCCTCATTGATTTTCCTGGCGCTTACAGCCTCTACCCCAATGCCCAAGACGAGCGCATCGTGGTGCAAACCCTGCTCGATCTCAACAGCAAAAACTATCCCGATGCCGCCATTTATGTGGCAGATACCACCAAATTAGAAAAGCACCTGCTGCTGTTTTCCCAGCTCAAAGACCTGGGAATCCCCCTGCTGCTGGCCCTGAATATGGCTGACGTGGTAGCGGAAGAAGGCTTCCAAATCAACACCGAACAGTTGGAGCGGCAACTTGGCGCGCCGGTGGTCTTGATCAGCGGACGCAGCGGGGAAGGGGTGGAAACCCTGCGCACGAAGTTGTCCGAATTATTAACCCAACCCAACACTTTCCCCGCCACAAAACCATTCCACACCCTTCAAAGCGTGGAATTAAAAGTTGCAGGGGTGGTGAAATCGGTATTGGCCGGTGTGACCGACTACCAGGCCCTGCTCGTGGCGCATCATTGCCAATGGCTGCCTTTTTTATCTGACGATCAACGTTTTGTGATTGGGAATGCCGTTGCCGAGTCTGGTTTTCAGTCACTGCAACTCCAGGTGCAGGAAACGATGCGCCGATACGACTACTTCACGCCCATTGTGCGCAACAACCTGCGCGCACCGGAAACAAAAACGGACAGCCTCACCGCAAGTTTGGATCGGGTGCTGACCAACCGTTTTGTGGGGCCAGTCATTTTTCTGAGTGTGATGCTGCTCGTATTCTGGTCCATATTCAAATGGGCTGAAACCCCCATGGGTTGGATTGAAGCAGGCATCGGCGCACTGAGCGAATCCCTGAAGGCAAACTTGCCGGCAGGCTGGCTGACCGACTTACTCACTGACGGTATCTTAGCCGGATTGGCGGGCATCATCGTTTTTGTGCCGCAAATTGCCATCCTGTTTTTGCTGATTTCCATCCTCGAAGAGGTCGGCTATATGGCGCGGGCGGCCTTTTTATTCGACCGGCTCATGCAGTTTTTCGGCCTCAACGGGCGCAGCGTGGTGGCGCTTATTTCCAGCGGCGCCTGTGCCATTCCGGCCATCATGAGCACGCGCACCATCGGCAACTGGAAGGAGCGCCTGATTACCATTATGGTCACACCGTTCATCAGTTGTTCGGCGCGGCTGCCCGTTTATATTGTGCTGGTTGGATTTGTGGTTGCCGATCCGGAATACCAGGCTTTGGCTTTTATGGGCTTGTACCTGCTGGGCATCGTTGGCGCTTTGGTAGCTGCGTTCGTGTTCAAACTCGTCCTGAAAACAGGAGAGAGCAGTTTTTTGCTCCTCGAATTGCCTCCCTACCGATTGCCGGTGTTGCGAAACGTAGGCTTCACGGTTTGGGAAAAAGTCAAAACCTTCCTGCTCGAAGCGGGCAAAGTCATTCTCATCCTTTCTATCATCCTTTGGGCTTTGGCGAGCTATAGTTTTCCGGGGAAAATGGGAGCGGCAGAAGCGCAGGCGCGGGTGGAAGCCCAAAGCATCTCCGCCGACAGCATCGTCACCGAAGACCTCATCGCTGAACGCCGCTTGGAAGCTTCCTTCGCCGGTCAGCTTGGCAAAGCCATTGAGCCAGCCTTCCGTCCGCTGGGGTTTGACTGGAAAATGAGCCTCGGCATCCTGTCGTCTTTTGCGGCACGGGAAGTCTTTGTGGGCACTATGTCTATCATCTACGGTTTAAAAAGTAAATCTGAAGCCGACGCGGAGGCCGAAGATTATCCCTACCTGCGCGAGCGTCTAACAGCCGAAACGCGCAACGGCGAAATGGTCTATAACCGGGCCACCGCCGCTTCCCTCCTCATTTTCTACGTCTTCGCCATGATGTGCATGAGTACTCTCGCCGTCGTAAAACGCGAAACCAAAAGCTGGAAATGGCCGCTGATTCAGTTTGTGTTTATGACTGGGACGGCTTACGTTGCGAGTTTTTTAGTGTATCAGCTATTGAACTGATCCGGAAAATTCAATGTTTTG
>JBJXFD010000534.1:0-11290 GCA_046153985.1 Saprospiraceae bacterium | reverse complement strand
CTATTCACGACTCCACAAAATGCCAGCAAACCCCGGCCATATCTATCACATTCACCTCTTTGCCGTAAGGCATTTGAGTGAGTTTACCAATGCGGATGCCATATTTTTCCGGTAACTTTTTTTCAATTACATCCTGCCTGAATGCAGCGGCATCAGTTATTTTAACACTCAGCATGAAGTTTTCGGCAAATTCAGGGTTATCGTATTTTTGTAAAATGAATTTGCATTGGCCGCTCTCAAAACCGACATAATCGCCCCCGTCCCAGGTTAGGTTAAAGCCCAATTCCTGAAAAAGCTGTTTGGAAGCTTCAAAATCGGTTCCGGATGGAACAAAAGGTTCAAGCGATAGGAATTGCATGGTTTATTTTTTGCAAAGATATGATATTTGTTTCCCCCCCCATTGAGCGAAGTCATCCGCGTCCACCTGCAGGAAGTGCTAATTTTGAAGCAGTAAAACTTATTGTCTAAACAACAATAAGTAGACTAAGAGCTTATTCGGGAATTCCCGAACAAGCTATAAAGACAGCACAAAAACAATCTTTCTGCAAATAAAAAAACGATAGACATGGACGCACCACTAACAGTCACCCGGGAAGAGGCAGCAAAAGCTACCAGTCAGCAATACGTATATTCTTTTCGCGAAGGAGATGGAAAAAACAAACACTTGTTGGGCGGCAAAGGCGCCAACCTGTGTGAAATGACCCAAATCGGGTTAAATGTTCCTGCCGGATTTGTCATCACAACAGCCACCTGCCTGACGTATCTGGCAGATCCAAACCGGGAATTGCCGGAAGGCGCGCTGGAACAAGTGCATAAAAAAATGGCGGAAGTTGAACGAGCCTCCAACAAACGCTTCGGCGACGCCCAAAACCCGCTGCTGGTTTCTGTCCGGTCGGGTTCGGCCATGTCCATGCCGGGCATGATGGACACCATCCTGAACCTCGGACTGAACTCGAAAACCCTGCAAGGCATGATCAAGCTGACGGGCAATGAGCGCTTTTGTTACGACGCTTACCGCCGGTTTATCCAGCTTTTCGGGAAAGTTGCGCTGGGGGTTCCTGATGAAAAATTTGACGAACATTTTGAAGCAATTAAACACCGCGCCGGGGTCAAAGTGGACATCGGACTCAGCGCCGACGATTTACGCGACATCAGCGAGCGGTTCCTGATGGTGGTCAAAGAACACACCGGCCGTCCGTTCCCGGAAGACGTTTACGAACAACTCGAAATTTCCATCAAAGCCGTTTTCAATTCATGGATGGGCAAACGCGCCGTGGATTATCGCCGCGAATTTCACATTACCCCCGACATGGCCAACGGCACCGCCGTCAACGTGGTCGCTATGGTTTTTGGCAATATGGGCAATGACAGCGCCACGGGCGTCGGGTTCACCCGCGACCCTGGCACAGGCGAAAACGTGATGTTTGGAGAATACCTCACCAATGCGCAGGGCGAAGACGTAGTGGCCGGTATCCGCACGCCGAAACCCGTTTACATGCTGGCCGATGAAATGCCGGAAATGTACCGCCAGTTGGAAACGTTGCGCAACAAATTGGAAAGCCATTACAAAGAAGTCCAGGACTTTGAATACACCATCGAAAAGCAGGTGTTGTACTGTTTGCAGACGCGCAATGGCAAAATGAATACGGCTGCAATGGTGCGTACTTCTGTGGAAATGGTCAAGGAAGGGCTGATCAACAAAGACCAGGCCCTGCTGCGCATCAAGCCCGATATGCTGGAACAATTGTTGTACCCGCGCCTCGACCCTAACCATAAACAAACGCCGCTTGCTCAGGGCTTGCCAGCCTCTCCGGGCGCAGCTTCCGGCCATTGCGTTTTCGACGCCGACCGCGCCGAATTGCTGGGCCGTGGCGGCCAGAAGGTCATCCTGGTGCGCGAGGAAACGAAACCTGAAGACATCCACGGATTTTTTGCTTCCCAGGGCATCCTCACCAGCCGCGGTGGCAAAACTTCACATGCAGCGGTGGTCGCCCGCGGCATGGGCAAACCCTGCGTAGCCGGCGCCGAAGGCATTTCGGTAGACGTCAAGCTGCGCCAGGCGGTTATTGGCGATAAAGTTTTGCACGAAGGCGATTACATCACCATAGACGGCGGCACGGGCTTTGTTTACCAGGGCCAAATTCCAACCGTAGAACCCATCTTTTCATCAGAACTCGAAATCCTGTTGCGCTGGGCCGACGACGTTGCCAGACTACAGGTGATGGCGAATGCAGACACGCCCGATGCTGCACTCAAAGCAGTGGGTTACGGCGCTATGGGCATCGGCCTTTGCCGCACCGAGCGGATGTTTAACGACCCTGAACGCCTGCCAATCGTGATTGACATGATCTTGGCCAACAATACCGAAGACCGCAAAAAAGCACTCGAGCGGCTGCTGCCCATCCAGCGGGAAGATTTCAAACAAATCTTCAAAGCGATGTCGCCGCGTCCTGTCACCGTTCGCCTGCTTGACCCGCCGATCCACGAGTTCCTGCCGAGCGAAGACGAATTGCGCGACGAATTAGAGCACTTGCAACAGCTTCGCACGACTGTGTTGGGCGTCAACAACCTGTTCAGCAGTTTGCGGCTTTTGGAGGCCAACCCGGAAATTGCCGCCGCTTCGCCGATCCCGTTCAATATGGAAGGCAGCGAGTTGGTGAACCAGGCCATTCTCAAAAAAGAACGCATGTTGAAAAAAGTGAAGGAGCTGTACGAAGTGAACCCAATGCTGGGACACCGCGGCGTGCGCTTGGGATTAACCTATCCCGAAATCTACCGCATGCAGATCCAGGCCATTCTCGAAGCTGCGGGAGAATGCCAAATTGAAGGCATTGACGTCCATCCAGAAATCATGGTGCCGCAGGTTTGTACTGTGGAAGAATTGCAGCAGGTGAAAATTCACGTGGATGCGTTGCGGGAAGCCATTGAAAAGCGGAAAAACATCAAGCTGAAATTCAAGTTTGGTTCGATGATCGAAGTGGTGCGCGCTTGTATGGAAGCCGAAGAGCTGGCCAAAGAAGCCGAGTTTTTCTCATTCGGTACCAACGACCTCACGCAGGCGACGTTCTCTTTTTCGCGGGAAGACGCGGAAAACAAATTCCTGCCTCTGTATACCCAGCAAAATATCCTGCACGAAAATCCATTTGAAGCGCTGGATATCCGCGGCGTGGGCAAACTGATGAAAGTAACCGTAGAATGGGGCCGCAAAACGCGCCCGGATCTGAAAATCGGAATCTGCGGCGAACAGGGCGGCCATCCGGAATCCATTAAGTTTTGCCACAACATTGGCCTCAATTATGTCTCGTGTTCGGCGCCCCGCGTGCCGATCGCAAGGCTGGCTGCGGCACATGCGAAATTGGTGGAGGAGAAGTTTGAGTTGAATTAAGGTTGGTTTTTGTAGTTTGAGCTGGTTAAGTTCAGCTCTGAAAAGGGTCCGCGAAGCAGCCTGGAGCTGCTTTTGCGGGCTTTTTTATGACGCGGAGTCTCGGAGTAAAGGGAGTTTCACAGCGTGCCTAACTCCGCGAAACTCCTTTTACTCCGTGAAACTCCGCGTAATTTTTAACCTTAGCACTACTAAATCCCCCCATCCAGCCAATGAAAAATATTGAGCAACAATTGAAAATTTTCGGGCGCATCTTCGCTGTTCATCCCAACTTTCCTTCGATTTGCTCCGGCCAATTGCGCGGAAAACATGGCCGCTTCCCCGAAGACGACAAGATTGCACGTACCATTCAACCGCCTCCCGCATTATGCATTAAACCTGCATCCATGCGCTACCTTTACCCGGCCTGTTTTGCCTTCCCGGCCATTTTCGCACTCCTGTTTTTCAAACCTGTAACCACCCCACATCCCGAAGCGCCAATTCAAACCCCGTCCGAAAAAGCAATGGCTTATTTCAACCACATCAACTTGGCTTCCCGGGCCATATACGACAACGATTTCGTCAGCGCTTCGGGGCATTACGACGAAGCTTTCAAATTCAAAGCAGCGCCATTTTATTTGGATTTAAAAAACGCGGTCATCGTCAACAGCAAATGCGGGTTCTACGCCAAAAATAATGCGCTGTTGAAAATCATATTGCAAGAAAAAAACATCACCGGATCAAAGCTATTTGACGAAATTCCGCAGTATTTGTTCGACGCCGGCAATTTGGAAACCATTCGAAATCTGGTGGTGCAAACGCCAAAATCCAGTTTCGATCCGCATCTCTACAAGGCCGTTTTGCAACTGTTCAACGAAGGGCAGGCGATCGGCGGATTTGATCAGCTTGAATTAATCTCCGATGAAAAAGAACGGAACCGGTTGTTGAAACAGGCCTATCAAGCGAGAGATAGCCTTTACGATGTGAGCTTTTTAAATTTTATGGCTTTGGTCAAAAAAAGAGGTTTCCCGAACGAAGACCGGGTCGGCTATTTCATGGGCGAACACAACATCTGGCTGGTTCTGGAAATCCTCATCCACGGCTGGCTCTGGAATAAACCCTATAGCGCGGAGGTGCTGGCCTTAGTGGAAAAGGAATTCAAAGCTGGCCATATTCCGGCAAATTTTTACGGCAACTGCCTCGAATACGCCTACGACAACTGGGGCAAAAATCGAAATGTGGCGCACAATGTGATGAACGCCACCATCATCCATTCCGGGACTGATTATTACCGCCCTTTTGTGTTCTATTCGGATAGTTTGATGAACCTGGTCAACAGTAACAGACTGGCGATTGGCTTAGATTCTTTTCACCTTGCGCAAAAGCAATTGGTGTGCACAAAATTTTGTCCGAATAATTTCGGCAAAATCATTTCCATCATTCACCACTACAAATACGTCAATATCCCGTATGGCTTTGTGAAAAATGCGTTTAAAGAGGCGGGGATAGAGATGGAGCCGTATCGGATTGATATTCGGAGGATTACGGAGGAGTGTGGGTGTGGGGAGAAGGGGTATTGATATAGCTTATATCATACTCATAAACACCTTCACAAACCAATTAGAATCCGATTGCACCAATTTATCCAACGTCGCATTCGCTTTATTTGAAAACAGCTTGATGTCGCGCACCACCTGCACAAAGTTTTCTGCATCGGGGCCGGTTCCTTCCACAGCGGAAAGTTCTTCCAGTATTTTGAGCATTGGCTCCAATTCTTTCTTTTTGCGCTGTGCGATGATTTTTTTCACCACATCCCACATGTCCTTTTCCGCGATAAAAAACTCCTTGCGCTCGCCGGTTTTCAGTTCTTTGTACACCAAACCCCAATCCATCAAAGCCCGGATGTTCATGTTGGCATTGCCACGCGAAATTTTTAGGTCTTCCATGATGTCTTCCGCACTCAGGGCATGGGGCGCAATGAGTAGCAAGGCATGTATTTGAGCCATGGTGCGACTGACGCCCCAATTCGAGCCCAACGCACCCCAAGCCTGGATGAATTTGTCTTTTCCTTCCTGAACGTTCATACCATGACTTCCTCCGACGCCAAAAGTTTCAGAAGTGATTGAAAATATTGTCATGCGAAATTAAAGAACTTTCGGAGTTTATTTCCAATATGAGCTACAGATTAGTCAAGTGTCTGATCTTTAGAGTTCGAGAGCAAGGCTTGCGAAGGCCCAAAAGTGGAAGTTTACTCGCGTAAATGACCAATTTTGGGCCTTCGCATAACGCAGCTATCGGGCTCTAAAGACAGACACTATTTATAAAAAGGCAGCTTCACCACTTTAGCCGCCAACTTCTTCTGCCCCGCCACCACAAAAACAGGCGTATCCATTGCCGCAAAGGCATGTTGCACATAGCCCAACCCAATCGGAATATCGAGCGAAGGGGACTGCGTGCCGGAGGTCACTTCCCCAATCACATTGCCCGCAGCGTCTTCAATCGGATAGCCATGGCGTGGCACCCGGCGGTCTTCCACTACAAAGGCGACCAAATTGCGGCCAACGCCCTCTGCCACCTGGCGTTTGAAAATTTCGGAAGAATTGAAATCGCCTTTTTGCAGTTTGGTGATCCATTTCAGGCCCGCTTCGATGGGTGAAGTCGTGTCGTCAATGTCGTTGCCGTACAGGCAAAAACCCATTTCGAGCCGAAGCGTATCGCGCGCGCCCAAGCCCACGGGTTTGATATCGAGGTCTTTCCCGGCCTCAAATACGGCATCCCAAAGCGCTTCCGTGTTTTCTGAAGCCACATACAACTCAAATCCCCCCGCGCCGGTATACCCCGTAGCCGAAATGAGGACGTTGTCCGTCCCCGCCATACGGCCTTTTACAAAGTGGTAGTATTTGATGGCGCTCAGGTCAATATCGGTCAGTTTTTGCAGCACTTCGGTTGCCCGCGGCCCCTGCACGGCCAGCAGCCCCGTTTTTTCAGAAATATTGATTAGCTCCGCATCAAACGTATTGTGTTCGCTGATCCAGTTCCAGTCTTTTTCAATATTGGATGCGTTCACCACCAGCATATAAGCCGGTTCGTCTTCGGAGCTCATATTTTCTGCCAGGCGGTAGACCAGCAGGTCGTCCACAATGCCGCCGGCGTGGTTGGGCAGGCAGGAATACTGGGCTTGTCCGATTTCTAATTTGGATGCGTCGTTGGAGGTCACTTTCTGGATCAGAGCCAGCGCGCCCTTTCCCCGCACGATGAATTCCCCCATGTGCGACACATCGAAAACCCCTACCCCATTGCGCACGGCAAAGTGTTCTTCTTTGATCCCGGAATAGGAAATGGGCATGTTGTAGCCTGCAAATTCAGCCATTTTTGCGCCAAGCGCTAAGTGGTGATTGGTCAGTGGTGTATTTTTCATTGAGTTGTAATATCCTATTTAATAGTTACTTGTTCGATGATATCCCCTACCCGAATCTGGTGTACCGTTTCCATCCCGGAAACAACCTTCCCAAAAATGGTGTAGTTGCCGTCTAAATGCGGTGTTGGAGAATGGGTGATGAAAAACTGCGTGCCTTCCGTATGGTTTCCCGCCGAGGCCATGCCGACGTAGCCCTCCTCGTCGTAATTCAGCGGGGCCAGTTCAGAGCGGATGGTGTAGTCGAGGCTTCCATAGCCATCGCCGCGCGGGCAGCCGCCCTGGATGACAAAATTGGCGACCACGCGGTGGAAATTTTTGTCCTTAAAAAAGCCGTCTTTAGCCAATTGGACAAAATTGGCCACAGAACCTGGCGCTTCTTCCGGCATTAACCGGATGCGGATTTCGCCGCGGGCCGTGGTGATGACGGCTTCCGGTTGGGTGCTCAGGCCATCCAGTACCGACCAGGCAATCGGGTGGTTGTATTCCACCTTCTTCGGCGGCGAAGCTTTGCGGCCCCGCAGGTAGTCTATGGTTTGTTTCAGTTCATTATAGGTTTCGATTTCGCGGGGCAGGGCTAATCTGGCCAAAGCGGAATCCAGGTGCTTCAACGTATCCAAATACAACGGATACTCGCGGGCCGGTTCCCGCAGCGCTGTGGCTGCCACCGCAATCATGCCGGGATCTCCACCCCGGATGGCTTCTTTAAAACGCATCGCCAATTCTTTAGCAATCCGACGATGGTTGGCGCCGAAAAAGGCCTTAAAATCGGGGCGCGAACTGATGGCAGCAAGGGCTTCCATCGCCGCTGTGCGCACCACAAGGTGTTGATTCGGGTTGGCGCCTTCGCGGAAAATGAAGCGGTAGTTCCAGCCAAATTGAGCTAAGGCGCGCAACGTTGCCGCCTTCACTTGGGGCGTTGTCGCCTGCACAAAGCGCAGTCGGAGTTCTTTATTAATGGCGTCTAAATATTTGGCGAAGGTTTCCGGCACATACTTATTTGCCGCAGCATACAACTCCAATTGCACCGGCAACGGGAGCGAATCTTTGGCCAATTTCCAGTAGAGCCCGGCGTCCTCAGGTTTTCCTTTTTCGGTAAAGTACTGCGCCGCCCGAAGTGCGACGTGCAGGTTGGCGTCAGTGAGCGCGCCCTGGACAGCGGCCTGCGCCTTTTTATACGGAAAGTCGCTCAGGGCGCGAATGATGTTGCATTTCACCCGGTAGTCCGGCTCGCTCGCCATGCGGTCTTGAAGCGCCATCAACGCCGTTTGGGTACGCGCTTTGCCCAAAGAGACGGCTAAAGCCATGCGGATGTTGGCGTTTGGTTCCTGTTCAAATGCCGTGATGAGCGGAATGGCTGCCAGGCTGTCTACTTTCGCATCCCGGGCGCGCAGAAGGTAGTTAGCCGCCACCAAACGCGCCGGATCGGGGTATTTTTTGTCGGAAGCCAGTGCGATCATGCGCGCCGTGCCTTCCCGGCTGATTTTATTCCGCAGTGCAAACCGGTATATCCCGCGCGCTTGTCCCAGCAACAGCGCCGTATCGTGCGGCTGGTAGGTGCTGATGGTGCTCAGTGCCTTCAGGGCCGTCGTATCGCCACATTTTCCGATGGCTTCGAGGATCGCGCCGTTGGCATTGTTAAACGCCCCGAGCGTATCCTGCCGGTCGAAGGCTGCGATGAGTTGATTTTGTGCCCGGGCGCTGCCAATCTGCCCGATCGAATAAGCCGCAGCGGCGCGCACCTCGTCAATTGCGTCGGCCAGCAAGGGATAGAGGCTGTCCAAAGCTGCGGAGTCGCGGATGGAAGCAAAAGCCAGCGCCGAAAGATACCGGTAAGAGGGGTCCGCATGGCGAAAATAGGCATACAGGCTGTCCGAGGCATGGCGATCCTGGAGGTCGTGGATTTTCCGGAAGACCGGATCCTTGGAGTCAATCCGGATATTGGTCAGGATTTCTTCTTCACCGCGCGGCACGCAGGCCACGGCCAGCAGCAGCAAGGTAAAGGTTGTGTAGGTCAGTAATCTGTTGAAAAGCTTCATAGTAAATTAAATATGCCTCGCGTTCCGACCGAGGTCGGGGTGCGAATCCTTTTTTGTCATACTGAACGCTGCGAATGTTATGGTTAAGCTAAGCAGCGTGAAGTATAGGTATGTACAGCGCCGTAAAAATAGAAAAAATTGCCGTTCGTAGGCCATTGAGAGAATTATTAGAATGGCAACAAGCGCCTTCTATGCTGGCAGCTTGTTTTGCCGCTGTTTGTTTTTTTTATAATTTTTTGTTTTAACTATTGACAATTTAAAACAAGTTATGTATATTTGTATTCAAATAGTCCATGTTATGAGCGATCTGCAAATTCTGGTCAGCAAAAAAGGAACCAAAGTGGTCACGGCCACCAACCTTCACTATGTACTTCAGTTGCCCAATCACCACTATGGCATGAACCTAAAGAAGTGGTTGAGCGATGTTTATGAATTTCGGGACGGCATTCGCAAACCTGCCGGTATGCAGGATTATGCAAAACGCCCGATCAAAGGCAACTTGGTTGTAGAAGATTACTACCTCTCTATCGAATTCGCGAAACTGGTTGTTTTGCAATCACGCAGCAAGTTCAAACAAAAATATGCCCGCCTTTTGATGTCTTTGGAAGACCGGGTGGAAAGCGCGGAGTTGCTTAACAAAGAGCAAGTGGTGGCCATCATTGACATTGTTCGGGCAATGGGCCTGGTTTCCTGCCAGGAATCCTGTGAACGGGGACACCAGCAGGTTTATGCGTTACAAAACGATGGTAGCCACCCCGCTGAGTGGTGGAAGCACCGGGCCGAAATCTTAGGTTACTCCGCCGAGTCTTTGCGTGAACAAATGAAAGCGTTGGGCAAAACCGCACGTGGCAAATCGCAGCGCGAAATGCTCATCCACCTCGATAAATACGAAATTGTACGCGCTGCCGTCATTGACCTGTTTATGGCCATGGGCAAAACGGAACGTTACGCGCGCTACATCGGCGACGTTGCCAAAAGCTTTGCCCAGGAAATGCAGGTGGATATTTTCGACGACCGCAACGCCTCTATGAATTTTATGCCGGAAGCGACGGGAAGCGTGGCACAGGAAGTGCGGAGTTTGGAGCGAACAGGGGTGTTGGCTGCTTGGGGATAGGGGCTGTTCGACTTCGACTTACTTCGACTTCGCTCAGTACAAGTCGCTCAGCCTCCATCTCAACGAGGGGTCTTTTCAACTGGCGGTGGCTGAGCGGAGTCGAAGCCCCGCCAGTTGAAAGACACTCGACTAAGTGTTCACCAAAATAATCTTTCCAATATGCCCGCTACTTTCCATCAATTCATGCGCCTGAGCCGCTTCTGAAAAAGGAAATGTAGCAAACACCTTCGGTTTAAACATTCCATTTTCTAAAACCGGCCATACGTTTTTGAGTATATCCGCCGCCAGTGCTGTTTTAAAAGCCACATCCCTGGCCCGCAACGTGCTCCCGGTGATGGTGATTCGTTTCAGCATCATTTTCATGATGTTCAGGTTAACTACATTGCCGTCCATGGCATTGATGTAAACCAGGCGGCCATCGGGTCTTAAAACATTCAGGTTCTTATCAAAATAATCGCCACCAACCATATCTAAAATCACATCAACACCTGCTTCGGCGAATGCGGTTTCAAAATCCTGCGTTTTGTAATTGACAAATCGGTCTGCACCCAATTCCAGACAAGCCTGCCCTTTCTCTTCCGAACCTACCGTGGTCAATACCTTCGCACCAAAAGCTTTGGACAATTGGATCGCCGTGATGCCAATGCCGCTGCTGCCGCCGTGTACCAGCAAGGTTTCCCCGGCTTGCAGGCGCCCTCTTTGAAAAACATTGTGCCAAACCGTAAAAATCGTTTCGGGCAATCCCGCAGCTTCGGCTTCGCTGAACCCTTTGGGAACCGGCAAACATTGTCCAGCATCCACCGCTACGTATTCCGCATATCCGCCGCCGGCAAGCAATGCACAAACCCGGCCGCCTTTTTTCCATTGGCCAACTCCTGCACCACATTCCTCAATCACACCCGCCACTTCTAATCCCGGAATGTCCTGCGGCGCACCGGCAGGCGCCGGATAACGCCCCATGCGCTGGGCCACATCGGGCCGGTTGACCCCGGCGGCTTTGACGCGTATTAAAACCTCGTTCGCGCCGATTTTCGGCATTGGCCGTTCCTGGAGTTGCAGCACGGAAGGCGCGCCGGGCGTTGTAATGATGACGGCTTTCATGGTTGGTTGTTTAAAATCGGCGGGCAATGCCCAGATTTAGCCCCAAAAGACCATACTTTTGCTCAAAGGCATAGGTAGAGTTCGGGTCACCGGCAATATTCGGTACATACCGGTACGTTGGTCCCAGCGAAATGCGGGTTTTATCATTTATGGCATAACCGATTCTCAAACTGCCATAATAGCTGAGCCCGATGCTCGGCTTAAACCAGTCGGTTTCCTCTAAGCGGGTGAAATTGTTTTCAACATCCAACGCATCCCCT
>JBJXFD010000524.1:0-15102 GCA_046153985.1 Saprospiraceae bacterium | reverse complement strand
CGCGAGCAAATTTCCTGGGAAGACGTGCGCGACAATTTTGCGAAAAGCGCCCAGGTCGGCATTGACTCTACCTTCACCTGGTTTAAAGACAGAAAAATATCCGTTTGCGAACTGGTGACAAAAGAACTGATCCCCATGGCGCGGAAAGGGCTGGAAATCCAGAACGTGGACAAGGCCGATATAGACCGCTATATGGACATCATCGGCGCGCGTGCCGAACTGCACATGAATGGCGCCCGCTGGCAATTGCGCGCGTTTACCAAACTTAAAAAGCAGGTAGGCCGCGACGAAGCCCTGTCGGTCATGACTGCCGCCATCATCAAAAATCAACTCAAAGAAATGCCTGTTCATACCTGGGAACTGCCCGAGCCGGGCGACCTGGACGAATACCGTCCTTCCAAACTCAAGGTTGAGGAGTTTATGGTTACCGACCTCTTCACGGTACAAAAAGACGATTTGATTGACCTGGTTGCGGAATTGATGGATTGGCGGCGGATCCGCTACATGCCAGTTGAAGACTCTAAAGGGCAACTCTGTGGCCTGATTACTTCACGCCTGCTGCTGCGCCACTTCACCCGTTTCAACCGCGTAAATGGCAAAGAGGCAATAGCGGTCAAGGACATCATGATTGAAACACCCATTGTCATTGAACCTACGGCGACCATCTTAGATGCAATGACGATGATGCGGGAAAACAGAATCGGCTGCCTGCCGGTGGTGAAGGGTAACGAATTGGTTGGGGTTATCACAGAAATGGATTTTCTGAGAATTTCGGCGCGGCTGATTGAAAGGTTGGAGCGCTGAGGTTTCGGTTTAAAAGCGAAGAGAGCGGCTACGTCAAATGCAAGGTGCTTGACGTAGCCGTAATCATAATGTTGATTTTTTTTACTGCTATTGCTTGAGCATTCTCAGTGTTTCTGTTCCCTCCTGGCGAACCAAAGTAATAAAATACATCCCCGACACCAACTGCTCTGTAGGTATCATCAGTTGGTAATGCCCGTTATTCAACCACTGCTGGGATTGTACCTCCATGACCCGCCGACCGGTATTATCACTAATGAAAATGGAGATGACTCCTTCCGCTTCCATGGTATAATTCAGGGTAGCGTGATGAACTACCGGATTTGGAGATAGCCAACTGGATGCGTTTTCGTTATCTTCAGGCAATACACCTATTGCAGCCGCACCCTCTTCATCCTGCCCCGTCAGCGATAATGTCCAAAACGGATTGTAGCGACTCGTGTTTTGACAAAAATTAGTGAGCCAGACGGCATTTACAGGGTTGTTTTTACCGCAATCAGGCATATTTTCAATCGTGAAAGGCGCAGGAATGGTGGCGCCTGAAGCATATGTTCTTGATATCGGCGTGGTATAAGAAACCGTTCCGGCAACAGGGTCACCTGGCGTCGTAATGATTTGCTTCGGTTGTTTATCATTGATATAATCCTGAATCACGCCCTCAGTCACCATGATGTCGTTGTTGACGGTAATGGGGTTCCATGACTGGATGTTGCCATTTATGATGTCTTCCAGGTTATCCACGTCTATACTTTCGTTTACTTGGGAATAGGGGTTGGTCGGGGTATTCCCAAAGGCGTACGGGGCTTCCGCAACTTCTGCCCGATAGCGGGTGGCCCAGGTCGTCTCATGTCCTTTGGGGGAAGTAAGTTTGGCAATAAAATGAAATTCAATATTTTTTTCATCACAACTAAAGGGAATCTTCTCCAAACTTCCATCATAAGTTAATGCATAGGTATTGAAAATTACTGAATAATCCTCTAAGCACGACAATGGCAAGTATGGCGTTCTCCAGACGTTGCCCCCTTCATTAACGAGCCCTTGAGGAATGGGAAGCTCATTCGATACAATACTTTCTAATCCGGTAACGCAGTCATTGAAATAAATTGCCCCTCTAATGTCGTTCAATGTCAGGCCTGATGCAGGATTAAACGCAAACCTGATCGGTGATGCCAGCTTTGCCGTGTAGAACCACTGATACAACTCAGGGTAAATATCAATTGGAATCTCTGTCTCATCAGGCGCCCCTTCAGCCAGATGTATAACGGGTTGCTCCATCAAATTAAGTATCCCCATTATTTTATTATATACCGGCCTTCTTGATGGCGAAATTTGCCCGGAATACAGGCTTCCCGGCATATAAAAAGTTACGCCTGCCTGGGCTTGGCTACCCCCTAATATTCCCTCCCCATTAAAATTGAAATCTGTATTGAAATGCATCGGCTGGGGAGATGTACTTTTCCCGCCACCGATAATAAAGTCTAACAATGTAGAGGTCGTACTTGCAAAAGGGATCATGCTTTTTAGCCAGCCAGGCACTAAACTTTCCGGCACTTTTTTAGGAAAGAGTTTATTGATGGCTTCCCTTTGTTGTGAAGTTAAACTCCCGGCAGTCTGAAACTGGTATAATAATTGGACATCTGGTGAAGAAAGCCCGCTACCGCCGATATTGATACCGGGGATGGTATTAAGGGTAGTTTTTATAGCTGTTGTAAGTTTGTTATTGGCATAGGTCAGCACCAGTTTTTCCACTACTGACGCCAGTTCAGATGCTGTTTTGTAGACAGAAACGCCTTTGAAGATGCCTGGATTGATGTCTCCTGTTATATTGGCGAAACGTCGTCCCTCATTTTGAACAGTATTTTCGGAAGAGCCTGGTGTCAGCCCAATTACCTGCTTGATATCGCCGCCATTGAGCGTAAAAGTAAAATTGGAAAATGCTCTCGTTTTGGTGGATATTGTAATTGCCGAAGGATATTGGCAGGTACAGGGGTCATAGGCTATGGGAATATCGGCCATTGCCCAAATGCCTTGTATATGATAGCCCTCGTTGGGAACAGTAATTGATATTTTTTTATCCTGATACCCTTCTATCACGCTCATAGGCGTAAATGCATGCTCCAATGCAGCACTAACATGAGTAACGCCGTTTAGCCCCCCTTCGAACTCAACAAGTATTTCCACATCCCTGAAATTGGGAATCCCTGCTAAATATACAAAATAGCGGAGCTTGGATTCGAAGCGGTTGTAAAGTACAAATTGCGGAAATCTAATACTTGTATTCTGCGTAAGTCCCATCGCATCACCTATTAGTACCCACCCGTCATTTGGGTTATAGTCGCCCATGCCTGGCGGTCTCTCCAGATGTTGGGTATTGGGTTGAGTACCGCTGCTGCCCGGATGAAAAGGAGAGCGAAGGGTAGTAAGCACCGATGCTTGGGTGAGAGGGGATATCAACCAAATATCCCAACTCGCAGCAGTCCAATCGAAAGCAACGCTGCCGTCAGGATTCCCCGCGCAGTATTGCGCTTGTACCTGCGTCATGCAAAAAAGGCAGATAAGGCTGGGTAGTATTATTTTTTTTAGCATAATAATTGGATTTATTATCTTCCAATACATTCATAGCTTACAGCATTATACAAACGGGCATTATCCGAATGCTTCTGAATTGGGAAAAATATCCCTTTTCCCTCTGCGAGCAGAGGCAGCCTTGTTGTGTATTGTTCTTAGTGTTTACCCAGTGATAATCATCAGTTCTCGATGAAGCAACCTGAGTGGAAAGCGACTGAATGCTGGTTGTTGTTAGTCCTAATGGATTACAATTCTAAAACAATTAAGTATTTCTTGCTGAAAAAAATGATGAAACCCCGTTTTGAGTGTGTGAAACCTGGCATTGACTGAGTAAACGATTGTTTTTGATCATACCTGATGCTGTAGTGGGTAGTAAATAGCATCAAACTTCAGGCGCATCTATTCGTGCATATCTTGCAAAAAAAAAATATTTTCGGATAAGTACAAACTTCAGGCAGGCTTTAACAAAAAAATGGCTTGCAGGCGAAGATTACAATCCCTATCCGCCGATTATACCTCGCGTCCCGACCACAGTCGGGTGCGAATCCCTTTTTGACCTACTGAACGCTGCGAATCTGGGGCTATTGCGACTATCAATTGCCCGGAATAACCTCGGCGAGTTTAGAGTATGTTGGGAAAAACCCCAACATGCTCTTAGAATTGCGCAGAGTTTCGCGGAGTTTTTTACCTAACTCAGCGAAACTCTGTGTTTACTCTGTGGAACTCCGTGTAAATTAAGCCTGCACCTCCGACCCAATCACCGAAGACAAATACTCCCGGTTCATTCGGGCGATATTGTCCACTGAAATTTCTTTTGGGCACTCGGCTTCACAAGCGGTGACGTTCGAGCACATGCCGAACCCTTCCAGGTCCATTTGTTTTACCATTGCCTGCACCCGCTTTTTAGCTTCCACTTTGCCCTGCGGCAACAGCGCGAGGTGCGACACTTTAGCGCTCACGAACAACATGGCCGACGCATTGGGACAGGCCGCCACGCAAGCGCCGCAACCGATACAAGCCGCCGCGTCGAACGCGTGCGAAGCAACGTCTTTTTCTATAGGAATGGCGTTGGCATCCTGAGCCTGCCCGGTGTTCACCGAAACATAGCCGCCCGCCTGAATGATGCGCTCAAATGCCTCCCGATCCACGACCAAATCGCGGATCACGGGAAAAGCGCGCGCCCGGAAAGGCTCAATTACGATGGTGTCGCCGTCTTTGAAGTGGCGCATGTGCAACTGGCAGGTCGTGGTGCCGCCCATCGGCCCATGTGGCTGGCCGTTGATGACCATACTACAGGCGCCGCAGATGCCTTCCCGGCAATCGTGTTCAAACGCAACCGGCGTTTTCCGCTCGTTGATCAGCGACTCGTTGAGCACGTCCAACATTTCGAGGAAAGACATGTGTTCGTTGGCTTCCACGGGGTAGGTTTCTAAGCGGCCTTTGTCATTCGGGCCGCTTTGGCGCCATATTTTGAGTTTGAGTTTCATCGTTTGCATATTGCTTCGGATTTTTTATTTATCTAATCCATTGTGGACCAATAGGTTGTCACTTGGAGTATAAAGTCGTCAATTTAGCGAACGGTAACCACGAAGTGGTTGAAGGTGAATAGCCCCCGATGCAATCGGGGGTTGGTCGCATAAACGAATTGTAACGCACAACCCCGAATGGGGTTGAATGTTAAATACGCCACACCACTTTTTCAATATTCAACCCCATTCGGGGTTGCCCGTCACCTCACCACTTCCACTTTTCCCCCGATTGCATCGGGGGCTATTCAAATTTGACCCTTGCAGGGTCGTTCGCGTCACTAACTTGACAATATTACACTTGGAATGACGACCTCTCTTGCTCCTCTCGCAGCAATCGGACTATAAAGCCCGACACTACTTATAACTTCTCTTACTAGGGTGTACATCATTAAATACAAGTGGCTCCTTGTGCAAAGTCGGGTCTTCTCCCCAGCCTTTGTATTCCCAGGCAGCCACGTAGGCGTAGTTGTCGTCGTCGCGGTCGGCTTCGCCTTCCGGCGTCTGGTATTCTTCCCGAAAGTGTCCACCGCAGGATTCGTTGCGCTCCAGGGCATCTACGATCATCAATTCCCCCATTTCCAGGAAATCGGCCACGCGGTGGGCTTTTTCCAATTCCGGGTTGAATTCGCTGGCCGAACCTGGCACGAACACGTTTTTGTAGAAAGCTTCCCGGAGCTCGCGAATCATCGTCCGCGCTTTGGTCAGCCCTTCGGCAGTCCGCGACATGCCGCAATAATCCCACATGATTTTGCCGAGGCGGCGGTGAAAACTCTCCACCGATTGCGTGCCCTGAACCCCGAGGAAACTGTCTAAACGCTCCCGGACTTCCTTTTCGGTTGCGACAAATTCTTCGCGGTTCGTATCGAATTTTGGCGTGCGGATGTCGTTGGCCAAATACGTACCGATCGTGTAGGGCAGCACAAAATATCCATCGGCCAAACCCTGCATCAGGGCAGAAGCGCCAAGGCGGTTGGCGCCGTGGTCGGAGAAATTGCATTCCCCGGCCGCGAACAACCCCGGAACATTGGTTTGCAGGTTGTAATCCACCCAAAGTCCACCCATCGTATAATGTACCGCCGGGTAGATCTTCATAGGCATTTAGTACGGGTTTTCGCCCGTAATATTTTCGTACATCTCGAAGAGGTTGCTGTATTTTTCTTCCACTTCCTTTTCGCCGAGTTGGATAATTCTTGCTTTATCCGCGTGGTGTTCGCCGAGGGAATTGGCTTTAGATTTGCCGTAGCGCTCAATGGCCGAGGCGAAATCGAGGAATACGCCCAGCCCGGTTGGCACCACGCCCATGCCTTCGTCGCAGACGACTTTGGCTGCCCTGGAAGCGACGTCGCGCGGCACTAAATTCCCGAATGCCGGATAGCGGCGCTCCAAGAAATAATCGCGGTCGGCTTCGGCTATTTCAGTCGCATTTTTCCGGCCTTCCCGGATGGCCTGCGCGTCTTCTTTTTTCTTTGGAACCCAAACCCGGCCGTCGTTGCGGAGGCTTTCCGACATCAGGGTCAGTTTCGACTGGTATTCGCCGTACTGTGGAATGCAGGTTGGGTGGATTTGCGTAAAGCAGGGATTCCCCATGTAGGCGCCCCGGCGTACCGCGCGCCAGGCTGCGGTCACGTTGCAGGTCATAGCGTTGGTGGAAAGGTAGAACACGTTGCCGTAGCCGCCGGTGGCCAATACCACCGCGTGTGCGCCGAAGCGTTCCAATTTGCCGGTGACCAGGTTGCGGGCGATGATGCCGCGCGCTTTGCCGTCCACCAGCACCACATCAAGCATTTCGTGGCGGTTGTACATCTCCACGCTGCCCAGCGCAATCTGGCGCGAAAGCGATTGGTAAGCGCCGATCAGCAATTGCTGGCCCGTCTGTCCCCTTGCGTAAAACGTCCGGCTCACCTGCACCCCGCCAAAAGAGCGGTTTTCAAGCAATCCGCCGTATTCGCGGGCAAAGGGTACGCCCTGCGCCACGGCCTGGTCTATGATGGCAGCGCTGACCTCCGCGAGGCGGTAAACGTTGGCTTCGCGTGCGCGGTAGTCGCCCCCTTTGATGGTATCGTAAAAAAGGCGCCAGGTGCTGTCGCCGTCGTTGCGGTAATTTTTGGCGGCGTTGATCCCGCCCTGGGCGGCGATGCTGTGCGCGCGGCGCGGACTATCGTGGAAAGTGAAACACTTTACCGCGTAGCCCAGTTCGCCCAAAGAAGCAGCGGCAGCAGCGCCGGCAAGCCCGGTGCCCACCACGATGATTTCGATGTTGCGTTTGTTGTTGGGCGCCACGATCGGCATCGAAGATTTATATTGCGTCCATTTTTCGGTTAATGGCCCGGCAGGTATTTTGCCATCAAGCGTCATAGTCCAGCGTTTTTGAAGTACATGTACAAAGGAATCAGCGCAAACAGCGCCGGAACAACCACGGAGTAGATTTTTCCAACCGCCCTAATCAGCGGCGAATATTTCCGGTGATTCAGCCCCAGCGTTTGGAATGCGCTCTGAAAGCCGTGCCAGAGGTGGAAAGCGATCACAACCATGGAAACGACGTAAAAGATCACGAAACCGGGGTTCATGTAGGCCACTTTCACCGATGTGTAAAGGTCAGCTACCGGTACGCCGTCATAAATTTTGTGTTCCAAAGTACCCAGTTTCATTTGCAGCCAAAACTGATAAAGGTGGATTACAATGAAAACAAAAATGATAGTGCCGAGCCAGCCCATGTTGCTGGCAGCTCGCGCGTTAGTGTTCGTCGCGCGGGTCACCTTGACGGCGTATCCCTGCGGGCCCCGGGCAGTGGCATTTTTACGCCAGAGTATCCAACCCTGCACCGCGTGGAGGAGGATGAAGGCATATAAGCCGATGGAAACAACTTTAATCGGCGTGAAAGTTGTCATAAAGAGGGCGTAAAGATTAAACTTTTCGCCTTCGTCGCTGTATAGCAACTGCAAATTGCCGATCAGGTGAACCACCAAAAACATGATCAGAAACAAGCCGGTGAGGCTCATGATCAGTTTTCGCCCGATGGAGGATGATAGAAAACTCGTAAACCAATTCATGTTTTTACGTTTTGTTGCGATTCGAATGCATCTTTTGCAACGGCAAAACTTTATGTTCGGGCTTCCTCACTAACTTTGTGCCGCCAAAAATTCGATCGCGTGCAAATCTACCGTAATAAGCGCATTCGGCCAACGGCAGTTCATCGGAAACTAGAACTCCTGAATTATTTAGAATTAATCAAAACAAATGAGCGATAATATGAACTTTGCAGCCTTCCTGGGAAAATTCCCGGAAGTGCGCCTGCCCGTCATCCTGAACGACGAAATTCACCACGATTTCAGCCGCCACAACGACCCGCTGCCGGGCCTGATGATCGAGCGCTTCATCGCGCCCCTGGAAACCGAACCCATTGACGAGCTGACGGAATTCATCGCTTGTTTTAAAATTCCGGACACGGGCGAGTTCCACGCTGTGGTGTATTGGAAAGCGGCGCTGCTGAATTACCAGTACGTCTTAGCCACCTTTACCAAAACCGGCCAGTTGGTAGACAAACGCGTCATCGCCGGCCTCGTTTCGGATGGCAAAACGCTGGTGACTTCTGTCGCTACGATTGACGAAGACTGGGTCATCCACATTGTTACCGGCCACGCGGACGCTGCTTCTGCACACTTATATGATGCTTCTCAAAGTAAGATTTCTGAGTTGGAGTTGCTGCCGGAGGGGGTGATTTTGGAGGCTTAGTTGGTGATCGGGCAGAGCCCGATAAATAGTAGACACGAGGCCGGAGCCTCGCGCCAGCGTGGGGCTTTTGGTTCGGATGATGGGGATTGTATCGTTGGAGCTGGTAGCCTGGCAGTCTGTTGCTTTGCCGATTGGGTTCTTATTACGAGGGTAAATGATTCTGCGACTTGGAGTTACAGGATCAGTGATCTACGATTTCTTTACTATCATAAAATATTCGTAACGATGAAAAACCTGATTTCCATTTTAGCCTTGTCGCTGTTTTTTATTCCGTTTGCGGAGGCGCAATCTGACCCGGCATATGACAAAGCCTTAAAAAAAATGTTTGAGCTAAACGGATCGGAAGAGACCTACAAAGCGGCAATCAAACAATCCTTAGATATGTTTAAGGATCAATTTCCGGAAGACGAATCCAATTTTATTAAAGAATTTGAAGCGGAATTGTTGAACACCTCGTTCAACGATCTTTTAGAAATGCTCATGCCGGTGTATGCGAAATACCTGACGCTGGAAGACATCGAAGCAGTGATTCAATTTTATGAAACGCCCGTCGGGAAAAAATTTGCAAAAAATACGCCTTCCATTACCCAGGAATCCATGCAGATTGGCCAGCAATGGGGCATGAAAATGGGAGAAAGAATTACAGAAAAGATGATGAAAGAGAAGAAGGATTAAGTCTTGCCATTGCCTGTGCTGCCGGGCGTACGATGTGCACATAAAACATGATCGGGTACCACTCCCATCAGGCTTGTCATTCCCGCAGGGAATCTGCGACATCGCGCCGGGCTGTTCAGGTTTTTGTGGATTCTTGGGAGAAGGGTTCCAATGCGCAGCACCTTTTTATTCAGACAAAACTCCGAGACGATTTCATCCGGAAATCCTTCTGCTTCTTCATCAAAAGGCAGTGTGAATATCTTGACTTGCATAAGGCTTTGGTATATATGGTACGCCTGTTCTTATGCTACGCTTTTTGCTTCGCATATATATGCCTTTATGCAGGCATTTTTTACTGCGTTACCTGCGGATATATATTTTTTTGAAAAAAAATACCCGTGCTGCGAATTCGCAGAACGGGTATTTGAATCGGGCAGAGCCCGATAAATAGTAGACACGAGGCGGTAACTTCGACTGGCTTCGACTACGCTCAGCCAACAGCTCAGTTACCGCCTCGCGCCAGCATTTGTAAAAAGGTAAAAAAGCTAAAAGCTAACGAACCGCCCTGGCTAAACGAAACCCCAGGTAGTAGTACCTGCTGCCCGGGCTATCGCTGCCGCGATTGGCGCAACGAACGTAGGCGGGGTCACTGCCCCAAGACCCGCCACGAATAACCCGGTCGGAGCCGCTATCAGGCCCTTTCGGATTAGTTTCTGCGGTGGACGGATAAGTGCCATACCAATCCCAGCACCATTCCCATACGTTGCCGCTCATATCGTGCAGACCGAGGGCGTTGGGGCTGTTCAGGCTGCCGACGGGCAAGGTTTTGGCGCGGTATTCGCCGACAACGGAATAGTCTTTTTTACCGCCTGCGCTTCCGTCAAAATTGATTGCTTTCGGTTCGGCAGTGTTTTGTCCGTTTCCGAATCTCACTTTTTTTCCACCCTGTCGCGCTGCGTATTCCCATTCTGCTTCGGTGGGCAGGCGGTAGCCGTTGGCATTCCAGTTGGCGGCAACGTTTGTGCCGCTAATGGAATAAACTTTTTGCAGGCCGCGTTGTCCGCTGAGCCAGTTGCAATAAGCCACTGCATCATACCAACTCACATGGATAACGGGATGATTATTTTCAGCTTCTGGTCGCAACTTACCTGCGATATCGCATTTCCAGTTCACACCGTCTTTTTTCTCCCAATTTGATCCATTCCAAATGTAGCTCCACCCTCCTTTATCCGCGTCGGTTTCATACTTTGTTGCACTAATGAACTGCCGGAATTCTCCAAGCGTCAATTCAAATTTGGAGAGGTAAAAATCACTCAGCGTCACATTTCGCACTGGTTTTTCATCGCTGTCGCCTTCATCGAAGAGGTCGCCCATCTGGAAGGTGCCGCCGGGGATAAGGATGAAGTTGTCAGAAACCTCAAGATGACCGGTCTCGCCTTCAGGTGAGGGGTTTTCATCACGGGTGCCGCTGGGAATTATTTTCCAAATCAGAAAAATTATCAGCATCAATCCTCCTCCGGCTGCCATGAATTGCCTTGCCCCTATTCCAATTTTAAAAGTGTTGTCTACACTTGCCAATTCCGCATTCGCCCGATCTAATACCTTATTAGCCGCTTCATTCCCAGGTTGCAATTGCAGCGCCGCCTGTGCCGCAGCCACCGCTTTTGTCCAGGCGCGGCGCTCTAAGTGCTTTTCCGCTTCCGTTAATTTTCGTTGAAAATCTGCCTCCCGTTGCAAGGTTGCAGTGCATTCATCCAACTGGCGTTGCAGTGTTGCCGGGCTTTCCGGAAACCCCGGCTCGTATTGGTTCAGCGCCTGTTGCCAGGCAGCGCAGGCTTCGCTCCATCTGGTAGCCTGTTGCAGCTCCCGGGCGCGGGTTAGGGTGCGCTCGTAAGCGGTGCGGCGTTCGATCGTCGCTAAGGTTTCGGATTGTTGTTTTTGGCGCAGGTCGCATTCGGCGATGCGGGTATGCAGCGCGGCGGCCTCGGGCAAAAATCCGGGTCGGTGCAATCGGGCTGCTGCTTCATATGCGCGGGCGGCTTCGAGCCAGTTGTTTTTGTCCCAAAGGTGCTCTGCGGCTTGCACGGCAGCCAGAAACTCCTGGCGTTGCAGGGCTTCGGCGGCTGTTTTATGGCGCGTTTCAGCAAGTTTAGCAACTATTTCGCCAATGCTGTGCGCAATATCCGTAAAAGCTTCATCCTGCGAAGGCCACTGGGTCACCGGTTTGCCTTTGGCGGGCAGGGCTTCCAGTTTGGCAAGGGGCGTGATCGTCCAGGCGCAGGGGCGGAGGATGACCGGCACAACGACGGCTTCACCTTTTTCGTGGCGTTCTAAGGAAACGGTTACTTCCCGGCCATAAAAATAATCGGAGGCTAAGGAGTCGGGGCTGACGAGCAGCAGGATGATTTCGGCGCCGTAAAGGCGTTTTTTGATCTCGGCTTCCCATTCTTTTCCGGCTTCGATGTCGTGGTCGTCCCACAGGGAAGCGCGTTTGGTATTCAGCAGCGGGCGCAGGAATTTTTTCAACTCATCTTTGAAACGAAGGTCGTTGTGGGAGTAGGCAATGAAAATGTCCGGCGCTTGTTTCATACAGATTTAATTAAAATCATCCCCATTCTCCACCGGCGGCGCAGGCGGCGTTTCTTCCACCGGGCAATCCGCCGGGCGCTCCTGCACTAAATAGAGGCTGACCTGTTCGCCCATGCGCAACATCTCGTCGGGGACGTAGGCGGGTTCCTGTTTCCAGATGTAAGCGGTGTTGCGGTCGGTTACTTCGCCGTAGATGGTGCCGATGTTCAGGTTCATGCTGCTGATGAGGAACACGGCTTCTTCGTAGGTTTTGCAAACCATATCGGGGATGGGCACCATGCCCGTGTGGCGCACGCTGACCACGAATTGCAACACGCTGCCCTGTGGGATTTTCACCCCTTGGCGCAGGTCTTCGTCCGTGATCTTGCGGTCGTTGTAGAAGAAATGCAAAATGGTATTTTCCTGCTGCTTGCTGTCAAACTGGCGTTCTTTGATTTCCGCCCTGATTTTCAGGCTGCGCAGCTTTTTTTCGTATTGGTAAAAATCGTAATTGCCCACCAGACTCGGCAGGGTCACCTCCGGCGGGGTGATGCTGTACATGCTCAGGTAGACCGTCCGGTTTTCCTTCACCCGGGAAAACGGCCGGGGGTCTTGCTGGAAAATTTCATAAGCCCGCTTGTCGGGATCGAAAACGGAATCAATGATGACAATGGAAAAGCTCATGCTTTTTGCCTTGCGGGAGGCTTCCCGAAGGTCCATGCCGATGTAATTCGGCACCTGGAGGGATTCTCCGTGCCGGGTGTACCAGTTCAGACCCAACGTCACCAGCAAAAAAATACCGCCAATGAAAATCACCATCGCCAACAGGTTCATCAGGAAAGGCGCAGAGCCTAAGAAGGTCGCTGCGCTACCCGCCATCGTGCGGATGCCATACGTGATGTTTTCCCAGGTCGGCGGTTTTTGTGGCAGTTCATCATATTGCGGTAATGAAAGGTTGCCGTCTGCGCCGGATTGTGGCTGTAATTCCGATTCCGGCTGCTCCACTGGCCCGGCCGCCGGCGCTTCCTGCACGCTGGTCAGCCATTGTTCCGGAATGCTGTCCGTAGGGGCTTGCGAGGCGGCAACCGGAATGACGGGTTTTCCGCTTTCGCGCAATTTTTTCTCAAACCCAAACTCCAGGATCTGATCAATGAACTCATAAGGTTTGTAGCCATTGATCGCAGCCTGGTGAAAAATGCAGGTGGCCGGCGTCATGCCCGGCAGCGAGTTGGCTTCGATCACAACCGTTTCCGCGCGGTCGCCTTCGTAAATGCGCACAAATGCGTCAATGCGCGCATAACCCTGGATGTCTAAAATGCGGGCCGCTTTTTCCAACGCTTCTTTCACTTGTGCGGCGATGGTTTCGTAGCGTTTGGGTTCAGTGGAAAACCTTGCGGGGGTAATGTTCTGCCCTTCGCCAGCTAAGAATTTTTCCTCCAGCGACAGCACTTCTCCACTGGCCAAGGTCTCGGAAGGCTCAAAAACTTCGTAGCGCAGGGTGCCGTCGGCATTAAAATGCGTGAGCAACCCACCGGTCACTTCTAAGAAGTGGGAAGCGCCATTGGCTTTGACGAGGCTTTCAAATAAGATTTCCTGCTTGCGCGGAAATTCCTCTTTTTGCTTCAGGTGCAAGACCCGGCGCGCTTCTTCGCCTTCCTGCCCTTCGGGCCGGAAAATCAGGCGGGTATAGGCTTCGAGTTCAGCGCGGTGGTCAATGACCTTCACGGCCGAACTGCACCCGTCGTCAACCGGTTTGGCCACCACGGGGTAGCCGAACATCGTTTCAATCCGGTTGAAAAAATCCATCGAATTGGCCTCGTATTCCGCTTTTTTTACCAGCAACTGCTGCGCGATGGGGAAGCCGTTTTTCTTCAGCGTCTGCAACGTGCGGAACTTGTCTATCGTAATGCTGGACGACCGCACGCCGGAACCGTTGTAGGGAATGCCTTTGGCGTCCAATTGCATTTGCACCTGGCCATCTTCGCCCGGTCTGCCGTGCAGGGCAACAAAAACGCCGTCCACCGATTGTTTCAAATCGTCAAAACTAAGGCGCTTAGGCGCAAAAACCACATCGCGTGAAGCGTACTTCCCGGTGATTTCGGCGCATTGCACTTTAATGGCTTCCACAACCGGGTGGAGTTTCCAGTGCAGGATTTTATCGCGGATGTCGTCGGCATTGTCCTTCAACATCAGGTTGATGGGGATCTGCCAGAGTTCGAAGTTTTTTTCGTCGCCACTCAGGAAAACCGGAATGGGTTCGTATTTGTCGGAACTGGCTAATTTTTCAAAAATATTGCGCCCGCTCTCCACCGAAATATGTCGCTCGAAGGAGTAGCCGCCCATAATCACTGCAATGCGCTTGCGCTGGGTAGCCGTCGCCCGCAGCGTGACAATCTGCTCATCTAAGCGTTCCATCAGCTTGCGAAAGCCATCCTGACCGGGTTGCTCAGCCAAGCGTTCCTGCAGGGAAGCCCGGATGATGTACGTCAGGAATTGAGAAGGATTCAGGCCAATTTCAGCGGCCTGGTGGAAAAAGAAAGACGAAGGCAACATGCCCGAAGTCGTATTCGGGTCGTTCAGAATGATGCTCCCGTCGGGTTTGATGAATCCGTCAATGCGCGCATACACGTGGAATCCGAGGGTGTGAAACAACCGCTCGCATTCTGCGCGGATGGCGTAGATGTCCGAATCTGCTAAGTCTATCGGCGTTACTTTGCGCGACAGGCCGGGCAGGTATTTCGAACGGTAATCGTAAACTTCCGAACCTTTGACAATTTCCGTTGGCGGCAGGGCCACTGCGCTGTTGTCTTCTTTGCGGATGACGATGCAGGAAAATTCCTTGCCGTGGATAAAGGCTTCAAGGAGCACCTGGTTTTCGTCGTCGTGGCTTTCCAGCATAAAGGCGCCGCCTTCCTGTTGCAACGTTTCTGCTGTGCTGTCTAAATATTGGAGGAGTGCTTCCGGATGGTAAATGACTTTTTGCGGCCACAGATATTTTTTGTACGTGAACATATGTCCGTAGTTTTAGGTATCTTAGTAATAATTATTATCAGCAGTATATTTGGCGTGTACATTTTCCAAGAGTCAGAAAACAAGAAACTATATCTTCGACAGATAGAAGATTTGAATAAACAAGTTGAAGAAGCTACTCGGATCGCGACTTATGTTTCTTCATCGACAGCAGCCTACCCAACTACTTCTGACGCCGAAGGGAACTGGGAATCGCTAACTGACGCACGGCGATTGTTTC
>JBJXFD010000520.1:0-16792 GCA_046153985.1 Saprospiraceae bacterium | reverse complement strand
CGCGACAACAAAACAACAACCATGTCTACCACCACACCCATTGGCGAGCGCACCCGCGCACAGGAATCGCGGGGCGCCATCGAGCGGCTTTACATTGCCATGCGCCACCTTTTTATTCGCGGCGGTTACAAACCGCTTGGCGTTTCGGGTGAAGCCATGATCGAGGCGCTTGTCGCGCTTCGCCCGGAAATTTACGGCTCCATAACAGACCCCGAACGCGTGGAACTCGATGGTTTGCTTTACGTTTTTCAGCGTTTGCCGAAAGGCATTGAAATGTGCCGCTACATCAAACTCATTACTAAAGAGGGCTTTGAAAACGATTTCACGCCCATCATACCGCCCCGCCGCCGCCGCAATTGCTACCACATTGAAAAAGAAGAAATGTACATCGAAATGACGCGGGGCCGCAGCGATATTTACGACGTGCTCACCCACCTGACTTTTCTGTACATAGAAGCAGATAAAATCCGCCGGAACAGCGAAGACCTCAAGCAGCGCAAACGCCGCGAATGGCTGATGCTGGAGCAGGTGGTGCAATTGGAAACCGGCGGCGAAGAGTTCGACCGGGAAGTCGCCTACACCTACCTCAGTACACTGCTGGGGCGCACCTACGAAGAAACGGTAGCCATCAGCCGGCGCTTCGACAGTGACTCGAACGTGAACAGCCTTTTTCACATTACCTATTGGCTGGGGCGGCTGTCAACCGAAGAAGCACTGGAACAAAAAGACCGGGAAATCAGCTTTTCCTGGGCGTTACGCGAGCGTCTCGGCCACCACTACTATGGCGAACAATGGGCGAACAACATCAAGCAGTTTTTGTGGGATCAGGGACTCATAGACCGCCCGATCCACCTCATCAGCGCAAATTTGCACAGCGTGATGAACTGTTTTTACGCAACCCAGGCCTTTCCTGCACAACAGCGCAACCGCCCCTTAGAGGAATTGGCCAAAGAACTCAGCTTAGATGAAAACAGTGCGCTGCGCGCTAAAGTGAAAGCTTATGCTTTGCGCAATGGCATGTATCAATTGGATGACACCAGCGGTACCAATATTTCCGTACAATTATTCGATACCTCCCAGATTGATGCGGCCATTTTACCGCCGGAATTAGCCTGGGACGCCGAATTGATCGCCCGTGAAAAACCGGTGATTTTTGTCATGGATTACGCTTTTGGCGAACAGGCTTATGAAACGATGGATGAATTGCTGAAGCCTTTTGAACACAAGGGTCAGGACATTCCGCTGAACGTAAAATCCATTTCAATCATGGGTAAAGCGGGCATTCTGGAAGGCGGGAAAGGAGACATTATGGTGGCAACTGCGCACGTATTTGAAGGCACTGCCGATAATTACCCGATCAGTAATGGATTTACCGCTGCTGATTTTGAAGGGAAAGGGCTAAAAGTTTGCGAGGGAACGATGATCACAGTTTTGGGCACCTCCCTCCAGAATAAAGACATCCTGCAATATTTTCTCAGTTCCTCCTGGCAGGCGGTTGGCCTGGAAATGGAAGGCGCGCATTACCAAAAAGCGATTCAGTCTGCTTCGAAGATCAGAAAAAGCATTGACAGCAATGTTGCCCTGCGCTACGCCTATTATGCTTCTGATAATCCGCTGCTGACCGGCCACACGCTTGCTTCCGGCAGTTTGGGCATGGACGGCGTAAAACCGACCTACCTGATCACGCTGAAAATGCTGGAACGGATCCTTTGTTCTTAACCTAGTTATTGGTTATCGGTTATTTGTTATTGGTTTGACACGACTCCCAATCAGTAACCAATACACCAGTAACCAATATACCAGTAACCAATATACCAGTAACCATCAACAATGCTCCGAATCGGCTACGACGCAAAACGGCTTTTCAACAATTTCACCGGACTGGGGATTTACAGCCGAACCTTGTTGGGCAATTTGGCGAAAGCCGCACCGGACAACGAATACTGGCTTTACACTCCAAAAATCCGGCAACACCCTGAAACGGAGGTCTTTTTAGACCACCTTCCCTTCAGTGTGCAAACGCCGGGTGGCCGCAATGCAACCTGGTGGCGCAGCAGTGGGATCAAAAAAGACCTGCTCCGCGATGGCATTCAACTCTTTCACGGACTCAGCCATGAAATTCCATTGGGGTTGCACCGCACGGGCATCCCGAGCGTGGTCACCATTCACGACCTTATTTTCAAGCGCTACCCGGATCAATATGCTTTCCTGGATCGCCTGATTTACGACTGGAAATTCAACTACGCTTGCCGACATGCCGACCGCGTTGTCGCCATTAGTGAAAGTACTAAAAACGACATCGTTGAATTTTATGGCATCGCTCCGGAACGCATTGAGGTCATTTATCAGTCCTGCGATGCGCGCTTTTCGCAACCCCGGTCGCCGGAGGAAATCGCCAGCGTTGTCCAAAAATACCGCTTACCGCAAAACTACCTCCTTTACGTCGGCAGTATTATTGAGCGCAAAAACCTCCTGCGCATTGTTCAGGCACTGGAATTGTTGCCGCCAGACCTGCGTCTGCCTTTGGCGGTGGTAGGAAAAGGCGGGGCTTATGAAAAACAAGTGCGCCAATACATTGCCGCCAGATCCCTGGAACCGTGGGTTCATTTCATTGCACCGGTTTTTGCAGAACTGCCGGCGCTTTATCGGGGCGCTGCGGTATTTCTTTATCCCTCTGTTTGCGAAGGTTTTGGCATACCGGTCATAGAAGCATTGAACTGCGGTGTGCCTGTGATTACCTCCAATGTTTCTTCCTTGCCGGAAGCGGGCGGGCCGGGCGCATGGTTGGTGAACCCGGAAAGCGCTGAAGCCATTGCGGAGGGCATCAGCGTGTTGTTGTCTGACACCCAGGCACGAAAGGCGCGCATTTTGGCAGGACTGGATTATGTACAACGCTTCGAGGCCAGTGTTGTGGCGGAGCAAATGTTTACTTCGTATGCAAAAACATTATCAAGTTCGTAACGCGGCAATAACACATCTTAACAATCGTTTTTTATTATATTTGCTTCAAATTCTATTTGAATTTTTTATCATTCCTGTGAATACCTGATATACCCCAAGCCACAACTCTTCACTGCACAATACTACAACACAAATTGATTTGACCCCGCTGTAATAAGGTTTACAGAGGATATTGTAACGTGTATGAGTACTCTCATAGCAGCATTATTTCGATGCAAGCATACGCTGCATTGCCTGTACGACATTTGTTAATACCTAAAACATATTCAATCATGAGCAAGTACAAAATCTTCCTCACGGTGACCCTGTTCACCCTTATTACAGGCAATATTTCTGCTCAAAAAACCAGGGAAATTCCTGTCTTTGAAGGTCACCACAAGAATATTTATGTTGAATTTCTGGGTAGCAATCTGCTTGTCGGAGTAAATTACGACATGCGCCTGCGAAAAGGAAGAATGGACGGCATTGGTTTCCGCGTTGGTGTAGGTGGGATCAGCGCATCCGGATTCGATCAAAACACGGAAATCAATCTGGGGATTGTGACCTTTCCGATGGAATTCAATCACGTGGTGGGGAAAAGAAGAAGTTCTTTGGTAGCTGGTGTTGGTTTGCTGCCGATTTATGCCACAATTTCGGGTGAAGGAGAACTAACCGACTACGAGTACGTCCAGGCAGAAGGATTCGGCTTGGCAGGAGGTTTTCTCACTTTTGGCTACCGGCTTCAACCCCTGAGAACCGGGTTTATGATGCAATTCAATTGGAATCCAATGATCCTGCGGGGCAGCGGATTTAATCCCGGATGGATCGGTTTGAGTATGGGGATAGGGTTCAAATAAGTATGTCATACAAAGTTGGCCATCCAGAAGACATCTCATTAATTTGGGATGTCTTCTGGTGCAGTGAAATGATGCCCTCAATGCTCATGAATTAGAGAAAGTGATTGCTTGTTAAATCAAAACACCTTTTACCATGCGCTATTTTACACGCTGCTGTTGGCTAACCGGGCTATCTCTGCTTCTGACCCCTTTTGGTTCAAGTGGACAAAAAGATACCCATTCCTGGGATTGCGCCAGCGATTTAATGCTGGAACGCGCTCAACAAAACCCCGACTGGTTGAAAAAACACCAACAATCAGAACAGGCCGTTTATGATTTTTTTTCTGCAAAAACAAAACCATTAACTGGCAAACGCATGATGACGGTTACGCTGCCGGTGGTGGTACACATCATCCACGACAACGGGCCGGAAAACATCACCGACGCGCAGGTACTCAACGGGATCCAGCAACTCAATGATGCTTTCGCGAATACAGCTTATTACGATCAGGGCACCGGAACAAATACCATGATCCAGTTTTGTCTCGCCCAGCGCACACCGGATGACCAGGCTACAACAGGCATTACCAGAGATCAGAATCCCTTGACTGATTTAACCATCGAGTCGGACGATATTGCAATGAAGGACCTGAACCGCTGGACACCGACCGATTACATCAACATCTGGCTGGTGCGCGAAATCTGCTCCGCCGGCAGCGGTTGCGGCGTAGCAGGGTATGCTTATTTACCGGCTTCGCATGGCAATCCGGAGGATGGCATCGTGATGGAAGCTGAATACCTGGGGGCTTCTCCCGGCGGCACGGGGGTCTTGGCGCACGAAATGGGGCATTACCTTGGCCTTTACCACACTTTTCAGGGTGGCTGCGCCAACGACGATTGCCTTACCGACGGCGACCGGGTTTGTGACACGCCGCCAGATCAAAGCGTTTTGTGGACGGCGTGCGATGCCGTTGTCAACACCTGCAATACCGATGCCCAATCCGGGTTTTCGAGCGACCAGTCCGATATGATCCTCAACTTTATGGATTATACCGACTTCGACTGCTTCAACGACTTTACCCCGGGTCAAGGCGACCGCATGCAATGGCATATTGAAAATGTGCGATCCAGCCTGCTGGATTCAAGAGGTTGTTTATCTCCCTGTCCCAACCCTATCACAGCAACTTTTACCGCTTCAGCGGCTTCGGTCAACGTAGGCCAAACCGTCAATTTCACCAATGGCAGCGCCAATGCTGCTTCCTACACCTGGACAATCAACGGCGTTCCTTTTTCCAGTACGGCCAACGCTTCCTATACCTTCACAACGGCTGGTACCTTCGTTATTGCGCTCACCGCCAATTCCGGCAATCCCGATCTGTGCAGAAGCGAACGCTTTGAGCGGATCATTGACGTCGTTTGCCCCGTCGTGGCCGCTTTTGCCGTCAATACGTTGAACCCTGCGCTTGGAGAAGCGGTCATGGTGACCAATCAAAGCCAGAATGCCACCCAGTACGAATGGTTTCTGGAAGGCATTCCGCAAGGCGCGGCGTTTACTGGCTTCACGCCGTCCGCAACGGGCGTTTATGTCATCCGGCTTGTCGCAGGGAATGGGTTTTGCGAGCAATCAAAACTGGCTTACCTGTCGGTACAGGATTCCTGCGCCAATACTTCCTTTCAACAAACCTGGGGCGGGCCCAGTGACGACCGGGGGAGCCAAACCATTGCGTTGTCTGACGGGAATTTCCTGGTGGCGGGAACGACAGTTGTGTCCGGCGAAACAGATATTTATTTGTTGAAAACAGAACCCAATGGCGCGACGATCTGGCAAAGACGCTTTGGGCTTGTCGGGGTGGAGCAGGTTGGCGCCTTGCTGGCTTTGCCCGATGGCGGATGGATGTTGATGGGGAACCTGACAGCCGGCGCCAATAACACACATCCTTTTTTGGCGCGGTTTTCAACCGATGGTACCGTGCTTTGGCAAAAAAGAATCCTCACCCCTGCTGCTGTAAATATTTTCACCGGAGCCATTCTTACCCAGGATGGCAATTTGTTGGTGAGCGGGGCAATCAATAACCCCAGTGCGCTCAGTTATGCGGGTTATCTTGCTAAAATGACCTTGGATGGAACGGTACTTTGGTCTAATTTGTACGACGGGGGTAATACCGACTGGATATCCGGCTTACTCGAATTGCCCAATGGTGATATTGCCGCTACCGGGTTTACCCTTTCTTTCGGTCAGAATAGTTTTTCCATCCACGACGGCATGGTGATTCGCCTCACTTCTACCGGAACGTTACTCTGGGTAAATGCCTATGGCTCTACTGATAACGAGGGATTTTCTTCCATTTTTCTGACGCCGGATGGCAACCTGATGACGATGGGCGCTACTTCCGGCTGGAATGGCCCTGGAGGAGGGCAGGTTATAGACGATTCCTGGATGGTCAAACTTACGCAGAATGGAGCCCTGCTTTGGTCGCAGGTTTACCGCACCAATTTAGATCTCGACCTCAGCAGTCGGGATGTTCTTCAAAGCTCCGATGGCGGGTATGTGATTGCGGCAAATGACCTTGGAAACAGTGGAACCAGTGTAAATTCGTTTTATTTTAAAACAAGCCCGGAAGGAGACCTGGAATGGTCGCGGATGTACGCCGCAACCGGGGAAAATCGGTTAACGTCGGTTGATGCAGCGCCGGATGGCTATATTTTTACGGGGTATGTTGACAATGCAGGCAACGACGACTTATGGCTTTTAAGAACAGACGAGGCAGGTTTAGCGGGGGTTTGCCCGGAATTGCCGCACCAGGTCAATGTTTTTCCGGCACAGCCTGTTGTGGAATCCGGAGTACTCAATACCCTGTCTGCGCCAGCTTTGGTTGATTTTATAATGCCCATCAACGACTTTGAATTAGAAGAAGAAGCGCTCTGCTCACCTGTTTGTCTGGAAGATTCAGATTGCGAAGATACCTGGATTAAGACTGCGGGTGTCAATGGGATAGTGGAAGGTGGCACGAACATCATCCAGTCCGCGGATGGTAATTTTTACCTCAGCGGCTACCGAGGCGACAGCACCCTGTTGATGAAAATGACCCCTGATGGGCTAATGCTCTGGACGCGAACTTTCAAATTTACCTCCGGCACTGAAGAATTGGTCAGCCAACTCATCGAAGACAGTGAGGGCAATCTGGTAGGGTGCGGATTGTTCACTACGTCCAACCAATTCAACGGATTTACTTTCAAATACGACCCTTCATCTGATCAGGTTATGTGGGCGCATCAAAACCCCGCTACGCCACAAACCTTATATTATGCCATTCTGGAAATATCCCCCGGTGGCAATTATCTGGCGTTCAACTCCTACCACAACTCGCCTGCGCCTGGCAGCAACGACGATGCCAATATGGTGGAGATCAACCGGAATACAGGTCAATACACCGGGATCAAACGAGCTTTCTCCTTTGGCGCATCGGAAGGCGTGATTGAAGCCCAACTGCGCAACGGTCGCATTTACACCGCAGGACGTTATACCTACGGCAACAATTTCACCGGTATGCGTGGTGGAATTAGTTGTTTTGACCTTTCGGGCAATGAAGTTTGGTCGCGCATGCCATTTTTTAGCTCCTCGGAGCAAGCCCGAAATTATGCGACGGATTTTGTGTTCGACGGCGGCAACATGGTGACGATTCATTACGGCGATTTCAGCGGCGACGATGCCTTTACCGACCAATTCGGCGTCAGCAAATCCGACTTGAATGGCAATTTGAGCTGGGCGCGCTTGTACACCCTTGACGGCTTTCCGGAGATTTTTGTAAAAAGTATCGTTACCGTTCCCGATGGTTATGTGATCCTCGCAACGAATGTAAAGATTGATCAGCCAGCCAGTATTTTTTTGATCAAAATTGACAAAAACGGGACTGTGTTGTGGGCGCAGGACTATCGGGACATGTTCGTTTTACGGGGTGAAAAATTCCTGGCAACCGCCAACGACTATCTCTATTTCATTGCTTCCTATGGCACGGGGGATATTGCTTTAGCGAAGGTAGCGCTCTCTGACGGTCTTGTTAATGGCGATTGCGAATGGCCGTTGGAACTGGTCGTGTCCGTACAGGATTTACCCTCCGTTTTTGCTCCGATTGACCTTGTGGATTATCCTTCCCCAATCATACAGACTCCGCGCGTGACTCTAACACATGCACGCAGCCTGACGTTGGCGAACCTTTGTCTGGCCACCTGCTCCCCCGAAATCTGCAACAACAGCCTCGACGACGACGGCGATGGTTTGTTCGATTGCCTCGATCCTGATTGCGATTGCAGCGGCTGCGACGGCGAGCAAACGAGATACTGGTACTTCGGCGACGGCGGCGGGCTGGACTTTGCTACCGACCCGCCCACGGTGCTCAATGACGGACAAACCTTCAGCCGCGAAGCTTCTTCGGTGGCGACCGACATGATGGGTAACCTGCTGTTTTACACCGATGCTGCCAGCTTGTTTGACCGCAACCACCAACTGATGCCGAATGGGAACAACCTCCATGGCCATGCTTCCACCACCCAGACCCTGATTCTTCCACAACCGGGTAGCCCCTGGCGGTTTTTTGTCTTCACGCCCAACAGCTTCGACAACTTAGCCTCCGGAAATGGGCTGAGTTATTCCATTGTGGACATGAAACTGAACGGGAGTCTTGGGGATGTAGAACCCGGCCAAAAGAACATCGCGCTGTTGCCGCAAAACCAGTTTACTGAAAAAATTACCGCTACCCGGCATTGCAACGGAACCGACTGGTGGATATTGGTCAAAGAGCGCAACAACAACAATTTCAGGGCTTACCCGCTCACTGCAACCGGGCTTGGCGCTCCGGTGATTTCAAGCGTTGGCACACCGGGAACTCCGGCTGCCCAGAATGTCGCAAGCTGCCTTAAATTTAGTCCAAACGGCAAAATAGTGGTCAATGCCCTCTTTCAAACAGGCGGATTTGATCTGTTCGATTTTGACAACAGTACTGGATTACTTAGCAATGCAGTTACCGTTACCTCCCCTTTGATGAGCGGCGTTTACGGCATTGAGTTTTCAGCAGATGGCAACTTGCTCTACTTATCGAATTTATTGCCGCCTTCCCATATCTGGCAATTTGATCCCAATGCCGGAGATGCGGCTGCAATTTTGCAATCAGGGGTCGTGCTGGCGGAATTCCCGGATCAATACCGATTCGGGCAGTTACAGCGGGCGCAAAACGGGAAAATTTACGTCACCAATACGTTTCCTTTGCAGTTTACGAACAGCTTAGGCATCATACACCTGCCCGAAGTACCTGGTTTGGGATGTCTATATCAGGAACAAGGGATCAACATTGCCCCCGGTGGCGCCAACATCGGGTTGCCGTCTTTCCCCCAGGACTTCCTGCCCAAACGCCTATTTGTCGCCATCGAAGGGCCCGATTCTCTGTGCAAGGCGCCGGCTACGCAGACTTTCAGTCTGGACATCAGCGACCGTTGTGCTTTAGATTCTGTGCGCTGGACGTTGATGGGGGCTGGCAATATTTTGTCACAATCGGATGAAGGTATCACTGTCAATTTTTCCCAGCCCGGAATGGCGACCCTCATCGCGACGGCTTTTTCTGCATGCGCAGTGGGCACCGATACTTTGCGGGTTGACATTTTTCAGAACAATACGCCGGTGCTGGATCTGGGGCCGGATTTTCAGGTCTGCGACAATGGGGTACACGTGCTGGATGCAGGGCCGGGATTCCAACAATATCGCTGGAATGACGGGAGTACAGAATCCAAGTTGACAACCTTTTTCCCTGGCGCCTATTGGGTGGATGTTTGGGATATTTGCGGCAATAAACAAAACGACACGATCCGTATTGCGGTACTGCCTTCTACTATACTCGACCTGGGCGATGACCGGACTATTTGTTCCAATGCCCCCCTGACCTATACCCTGCCAGCCAATTTCGCCTCCTGGAACTGGTCTCCGGCAACCGGATTGGATTGCAGTGATTGTAATACGGTAACCATCAATGCCGGGGACACCATTACTTATACTGTCGTGGCCTCAAACGGAGAAAATTGCCTTTCGGCAGATACGCTGACCATTTTTTATGCAAGCGACACCATTTTCGCCAGTCTTGACACGGTGGTTTGTTCCAACGAAACACTCCTGCTTTTTGGCCAGGAATTTCCAGCCGACACGGTTGTGCAGTTCTACGGCGTGAGCGCCGGCGGATGCGATTCCGTACTGACGGTTACCATCCTTGGGCTCGATCCTGCCCAGACATTGGTTCAGGAAACCATTTGCCCGGGCGATACCCTGATCATCAACGGCGCAACGGTGACCGGGGATACCACGATGCAATTTTTATTGGTTGGAGAAAATGGTTGCGATTCTTTGGTGATTCTGGAAGTTGAACTGCTGGAGTCGCCGGTCAGAAGCCTGACCCTGGTGGCCTGTCCGGGAAGTTTTGCCATTTACAACGGCGTACAAATCCCGCCAGGAACAACGCAGGTCTTATACGTGCCAGGCATGACGGGCGCCTGTGATTCCATCATCACCGTTACAGTGACGCCATCCTCTGCGCCGATCCTCCAACTCCCTGCCACAGATACCCTGGAAGCCGGGAATGCCATTCAATTGACGCCTTTTGTGTTCGGAAACGGGCCTTTCCTTTGGCAATGGGGCCCCGCCCCGCCGCCCGAATGGCTGAGTTGCTACGATTGCCCGGATCCGGTGGCAAACCCCTTAGCAACGACCCTGTTCAGCGTAACCGTTACGGATGTCAATGGCTGCGAAGGCATGGATTCCATCAACCTCGTCGTGCTGCCCTGCAAAGAGCCGTATGTCCCGAATGTATTTTCGCCCAACGGCGACGGCGTCAACGATTGGTTTTACTTACAGTCGTCAGAATGCCCGGTTCACATTCGCTATTTGCGCATTTTTGACCGCTGGGGCGAATTGGTTTTCCAACGCACCGATTTTTCGCCCAATATACCGACTTTGGGTTGGGACGGACGGTTCAGCGGCAAAATGATGACCTCCAATGTTTTTGTCTGGGTTGCGGAAATTGAATTCCCCGGTGGGGCAATCCTTTTGAAGAAAGGGGACGTGACGTTATTAAAATGAATAAATATTCATTCAGCATGAAAAACAATCAAAAAACGGTTCTGGTAACCGGCGCTTCTTCGGGCATCGGCCTGGCTACGGTGCTCTATTTTCAACAACAAGGCTGGAATGTAGCCGCCACCATGCGCTCGCCGGAAAAAGACAAAACGCTGGGACAATTGGCCAATTTGAAACTTTACCGATTGGACGTAACGGATGAAGCCAGCATTGCTGAAGCCATCCGGCAGGCCATCGCCGATTTCGGCGGCATTGACGCCGTGGTGAACAACGCCGGCTATGGCGCAGTGGGCATTTTTGAGGCCGCCACCAACGAACAAATTCAGCGCCAGTTCGACACCAATGTTTTTGGCGTGATGAATGTGATCCGCGCCATCCTCCCCTACTTTCGCGAGCGCCGCGATGGCACGATTATCAACGTGACTTCGATGGGTGGCCGCATCACCTTCCCGATTTACAGCCTTTACCACGGCACCAAATGGGCCGTAGAGGGTTTTGCAGAATCTTTGTCCTACGAGCTGCGGCCTTTTAACATTCGCGTAAAAAACGTAGAGCCGGGCGCCATCAAAACCGAATTTTACCACCGCTCGATGGAATTGATCAAAAAGGAGGGTCTGACGGCGTATGACGAATACGAAAAAGTGGTCCATAGCAACGTTAGCAAATCGGAGAAAAACGCCATCGGCCCGGAAATTGTGGCCAAAAAAATCTTCTATGCCGCCAACGACCGCAGTTTTCGCCTGCGCTACCTCGTAGGCAGTCCGGCGCCACTGTTGCTGGCACTGCGAAGCCTTTTGCCGCTGAAGTGGTATATGGGCATTGTGCGTTATATGGTGGAAAAAGGGTTTAAAAAGCAATAGGGGATTATCTTTGCGTAATGCAACGCCATTTTATCCCTGTCCTGTATTTTTTAGTTACCTGCTCAAACCTGACAGGCCAATCTCTTTTGAACGGCAGTTTCGAGATGAACAACACGGACTGTGGAATCAACTTGCAAAACAATACCTTCAACCAAACGGTGCCTTTTGTTCAGGCATTCGGCTTCCAATCGGAGGTAGACGTGCTCAATGGCAATTGCGGATTCGGGGCTGCGGCGCAGGGATCTGATTTTATTGCCCTGTATTCCAATAACGGCTCCGATGCCGTAGCGATGGAATTGTCTGCTCCATTGGAAGCCGGAAAAACGTACACCCTGCGTTTTTACGACAAAAACGGGTTGGGCATGAATCAACCTCAAAGCAGGGTTCAGGTTGGACTTTCGGGTACAGCAGATGCGTTTGGTGATCTGTTGTACGAAGCGCCGCCTGCCGGTACCGACTGGACGCTCCGGGAGGTCATTTTTCAACCCGATCAACCATTTACCCATCTTACTGCCCTCATTGCCTCTCCTGCCGAAACGTGGATTTTTTTGGACGGCTTTGAATTGATTTGTCCGGAAATCAACCTCGGCCCGGATACCACGCTGTGCCGGGTGGACGGGGTGGTTCTGGAAGTAGATCCTTCCCGGTTTGACCAGATCATCTGGAGCGACGGCTCCACCGACCCGACACTGTCCGTGCAAGCCCCCGGACTGTACTGGGCTGAGGGCCAATCCGGCGGCTGTGCCGTCAGAGATTCGGTGGTAGTGGCCGAATTTGAACGCAACTGCGATTGCAAGGTTTTCCTTCCCAACGTGTTTTCACCAAACGACGACGGCATCAACGATGTTTTTTCACCACAATCTCCATGCGAAATGGCGGAATACGAACTGCTGATTGCCAACCGCTGGGGACAGTTGGTGTTCCGCACCCAGAACCCCAACGAAGGCTGGAATGGCAAATCCCGGCAGAAAATCGCCCAGGCAGGGGTGTATATTTATTGGATGCGGTATCGGTTTTCTTATGCGGTTGAGCCGGAGTTGGTGAAGGGAGAGTTTGTGTTGATGCGGTGAGTTGCTTACCCTTATACGTTAAAGAGTTCGCAGGCCGAAAGCAGCACAGTGAAGGGGCTGTTTGCATTTTAGCTGCTAATTCATTAACTTTGTAAAACAAAAATTTAAACATGGCAACAACCGGCTCAACCGGGCGCATAGAAATCAGCGTTGCGGAATATTTATTGTTGTTCACTCAATTCTCTAAAGAGGAGCAGCTCAAAATTGCAGCAGAAATAGCTTCAAAGACTTTTGCAGATCGCTGGGCTAAGATGGATGCTAACCTACCCGATACAGATGATTTAAGTGAAGAAGATATTATATCGGAAGTGCGCTCTGTGAGGTATGCCTAATCAATTACGAATCATTTTGGATACAAACTGGTACGTCAGCGCTACAATTAATCGGACTTCGAGGCGCAGATTGTTTAGTCTTTTAACCAACCCAGAACTAACGATTGTTTACTCCTCCGATCTCATTAAGGAATATGAAAAAGTGATGGCCAGAGACAAATTTAAAAAATACGTCCGGCCGAATCAAATAAAGCGTTTTATCGAACTTGTACTCACCAGGCTTGTAGAAATTGAAGTCAAAAGCATTATAGAAGAAAGCAGAGATATTAGTGATAATTACCTGCTTGGTCTGTCCGTAGACTCGAATGCTGATTATCTCGTAACGGGCGATCCTGATCTATTAGTTTTGGGTAATATTGAACGCACAATCATACTTAATATGGCTGATTTTTTAATTGTTTTACAAGGTATACAACAAAAATAAAATATCCCAAATCATTCGTTTGTCTGACTTTCACCTACTCTTCAAGGATGACCATATCGCCAGCACCAAATTGCTGCCAATATTGACGCCATCCTTACAAAACCCAAGTCAAACATCACAATACCGCTGCAAAAAAGAATATATATCCTATTTTACATCGGCAAATACCACCTAACCATTTACCATCAAAAAGGACAGTATAAAAAAACGACAACATGCCCACAACACCAACCCTTCCGAACATTTCCAACAAAAGCATTGGCGCCATTGCCGCCATCGCTTTCGTTCTTGGTTGCTTCATCCTGAATTTCGTCCAAAAAAACCCGGAGGCGACCAAAAGCAAAGATGCCCCCTTTCGCCCGGCAGAGGAATTTTATGCCATGCGCGATTACCCATTTTTCCGGCCCGATATCCGGGCGTATACCGCAGCAATCGCCGAAGCGCGCCAAAGGAGCGGCATTACAGGATCGCGCAGTGGCAACGGCGTTTCCGCGCCCTGGACGCTGCAAGGCCCCGGCAATATCGGCGCGCGTGTGAATACCATCGCCATCCACCCAACGAACCCCAACATCATTTACATCGGGTATTCCGGTGGCGGCGCTTGGAAAACTACGAACAGCGGCGCCACCTGGAGCGCCATTTTCGATGAACAGGACTACCTCGCCATAGGGCATATCGCCGTAGACCCCGGAAATCCTGACCACGTGTACATCGGTACGGGCGATCCCAACATCGGCGGTTACCCGTTCATTGGCAACGGCGTCTGGAAAAGCACCGACCAGGGAGAAACCTGGCAATCGCTCGGCCTTGAGGGGCAACGCATCGTATCCAAATTGATCGTGAATCCCTCGGGCTCGCAAAAAATATACGCCGCCACGATGGGGGTGCCTTTTGAGCGCAATAACGACCGGGGTTTGTACCGCGCCGACCTGAATGCGCCCGCCTGGCAACAGTCGCTGTTCGTTTCCGACCAAACCGGCATCATTGACTTAGTCGTATCGCCAACCGACCCCGACGTCCTGTACGCAGCCGCCTGGGATCGCATTCGCAACAACCAGGAGAGCACCGTGTCCGGTGAAAATGCCCGCATCTGGAAATCAACCGATGGCGGGATCAACTGGTCTCCGTTATCCGGTGGGCTGCCGCAAGGCGCGCAGAGCCGCATCGGGCTGGCCATTGACCCCAATAACGGGCAGCACGTCGTGGCCACTTATGCGAACACCAACCTGGCCTTTGGCGGACTTTACGAAACCTTCGACGGGGGGCTTAGCTGGCAACAAAATGCCGGAACCGGCTTGGATTTAAACTTGCAGAGCAATTTTGCGTGGTATTTTGGCAAGGTGCGGATCAACCCTTTCAATTCCCAGGACATCTGGATACTCGGCGTGAATACTTACCGCTCCATGAATGGAGGCCAGACCTGGTTCTTAGGCGTTGACGGCCCCCATGTTGACCACCACGATCTGGCTTTTTTAGGACCTAACCAATTTTTACTGGGCACCGATGGCGGCCTGTATCGCAGCAACGACAACGGTCAAAACTGGCAACGCGCCGAAAATATACCCACCACACAATTCTACCGCGTCGCCTACAACCCGCACCAGCCTGAGTTCTATTACGGCGGCGCGCAGGACAACGGCACCATCGCCGGCAATGCAGGCCAGGTTAATGCCTGGAACGATCTTTTTGGGGGCGACGGTTTTCAGGCAGTTTTTCACCCTGAAGATCCGAACATTTATTACTACGAAGCCCAAAACGGCGCAATTTACGGGAGTGCAGATGGCGGTTTCATAGATTTCGCAACTGAAGGGATTGTCGGTGCCGACCGCCGGCATTGGGACATGCCCTACCTGATCAGTCGCCACGATCCGGAAATTTTATACACGGGCACGTACCGCCTCTACATTGGTTTTGGCCACTTGCCGGTATGGACGCCCATCACAGACGACCTTACAGATGGTCTTGTGTTCGCCTCGCGTTTCCACACCATCAGCGCCCTTGACGAAAGTCCGCTCGACCCGGATCAGGTATATGTCGGCACCAACGACGGTAATGTTTGGTTGGTAAAGCCAAACACCCCGGACATCATCAACATCACCGCCGGTCTGCCGGAACGCTATGTATCTTCGGTTAAAGCTTCGCCAACCGATGCCAGCCGCGTTTTTGTGTCCCAAACCGGCTACCGCGACAACGATTTTGCGCCCCGCATCCACCGCTCCGACGACCTCGGCGCCACCTGGACGCCCATCAGCGGCGACTTGCCCAACCTCGCAGTGAATGACCTCTATATACTGCCTGACGCCAACGACCAGGTTATTTTTGCTGCCACCGATGGCGGCGTCTACGTCACCCTCGACGGCGGAACAGCCTGGGAGCGCCTCGGAACCGGTATGCCCTTTGTGCCTGTTTACGACCTTGACCACAACCTTGCCCAAAATACGCTGATCGCCGGCACTCACGCTCGAAGCGTGATGACGTTCCCCATTGATTCGTTGATGCTTGATCCTTCGACACCGACCTTAAATCCGGAAAGCCAGGCGGGTCCAGCCTTGTCGGTAACGCCCAGTTTAGCCAAAGGCACGACCACACTTACCGTGGAACACCTCCGCCCGAACCAGCAGGCGATGGTGTTGGTGACAGACTTGAGCGGCAAAGTACTGCTACAAATACCTTTCAATGGTGCTGGAAAGCATGACCGGGCAATTGACTTGACAGCATTCCCGGCTGGGGTTTATGTAGCAGCCATTCGAAGTGAGGGAAAGTTTCTGGGTGTGCAGCGGTTTGTTGTTGGGCGATGAAAGATGGAATAATTCTAAAAATTAAAATACGCGCCAAACACCAACGTAAACCGGCTCGCCTCAGGATTGTCTAAATAATTCAGCCGCCAGAGCGCATCCACGCGAATTACTTGCAGGATGTTTTCGATGCCCACGCCGGCTTCTAAGAAAGGTTTGGAAGAAGGAGATCGAAAGCCAGTATAAACATCAGCCCCACTTTGAGGCGACCAGGCATTGAGGCGGTCGGCTTCCCGGTTATTGGCAGACATGCCGCCCATCACCGCTTTGAAGATGGCCACCTCGCGCCATTTCAGCTTGCGCAACAGCGGAATATGGTTCAGGAAAAAACCGTCGAAATGGTGCTCAACGATGAGGCTGGCGTAGGTGTCGCTGGCAAACTCATAGCGGTTCATGGTGTTGAACACCGCGCGCGACATAA
>JBJXFD010000628.1:0-7540 GCA_046153985.1 Saprospiraceae bacterium | reverse complement strand
TTTCACCCTGATTTTAATTTATACACCGTTACCCAGGATACCCTTTGGATTCGTTCCGGAGAAAAGTACATCGCCAACGTAAAAGCAGGCGAAAAAACGAGCCGGATTGGTCGAATCATTTCGATAGATTACGAAAAAGACGCGGCTATGGCAAAAGCAGAAATCGTCATCCCGGGCTGGAGAATTTTCACAGACTATTTTCTATTGTTGAAATATCAGGGCTCGTGGAAAATCGTGCAAAAAAGTTATACCTGGAGGGAGTATCCGGAAGGGAAAAAGTAGGCAAGTTTGCAAGGGGCAAACACGCAAGTTGGCAAAAGGCAAATTTGCAAGCTTGCCTACTTGCCTCTTGCCAATTTGCAAATTTGCAAACTTGCCCCTTGCCAACTTGCCTCAAAACCGCCGCTGAATCATCCTTACCTGCGGCCCGGCTTTGGCGCCAAAGCCCTGCAAATTATACGTAAAACTCAGCATTGCATAGCGGCCCAGCGATGTGATGCGCTCTTCCTGCACGTAGTTGTTTTGCGCCACGCGGCTGATGCCCACGTTGCGGTTCAGGATGTCGAAGACCGATAATTTCAGTTCGCCGCGTTTGTTTTTCAGTAAATATTTGGAAACCGAAGCCGACCACAACGGAATCCGCTCCTCGATGCCTCCGAAAATCGAATAATCAAACGTGGAGCCTACGCGAATATCGAGCGGAAGGGTAAGGTTGAAACCCGCGGTGTAGACCTGGTTCACAAACTCCTGATTCAAAGCCGGGTCGAGTGAATATTGTGTGCGGTTGAACGACGCATTGGCGCCGGCAGTCACTTCCAGCAATTCTTTGTAGTTGTAAGTCAGGTTCAATTCCCCGGAAGGCGAAATGCGCTGCGTTTCGTTGTTTTGGCCGTTCACCGGAAAAATGCCGCGGTTGTAATTCCCATTCAGCGAAGCATCCAGGCGGGTGTTGATGGCCTTGATCGGCATCCCATAAGAGATGGTCGCATACAGGTCGTATTCATTTTCCACGTTCACCGGTTGGTTGGTGCGCACAAAATTGGCGTCAATCGTTTGCGCAGTTTGTATTTTATCCTGTGTGTACGTGAAAGCCAACATACTGAAAAAGTTCGTCATCGTGCCCGGGTTGAACGACATCCAGTGCAGCCTGAACTGGTGTGCGTATTCCGGATCGAGGTTGGGGTTACCCTGGTAGATGTTCAACGGATCGGAAATGTCGGCTACGGGTTGCAATTGGGTAACCGAAGGCTCGCGCACGCTGGTTTCGTAGTTGAAATTCAGGTTGCGCGTGCGGGAAAACTCGTATTGCCAGCGCACCGAAGGCAGCCAGTTGAAAAACGAGCGGTTCACCTTCGTATCCAACAAAGGCAGTTCGCCGCTCAACTGCGCCTGCTGGGCCTGCACGCCCGCCGTGAAGTTCGATTTTTTCGTATTCCAGCGGAAGTTCAGTCCGCCCCGGTGGTAGTCGAAATCGCTGGTGAACTGGTTGCTCAGCAATGGATTAAAAACGGGTGCGTTCGGGTTTTCTCGCTCAAAATCGTAGACCTCGCGGTTGCTTTCGCTGCGGTTGAGGCGGTAGGCGTAGTTAAACTCCAAATATTTGCGGTTGCCCAAGGGTTCGGTGAAAGAAGCAACAATGCCATAATTCATGCGATCGCTTTGTTGCGCCTGATTTTGCAGGATGGAATCAATGCGGTTTAGGTTCCCCGACAAGGGATCGTAGTATTGATTGACGGCTTCTAATTCGCCTTCGCGGTCGCCGTTGTTGATGCCAAAGCTGAAGGTGGTGGACAACGTGCGGCCTTTTTTGGCAAATTTATGGCGATAGAGCAGGCTGGAGCTCAGGTTCACGCTATTGCCTTCGGAAAAACTGTTGCGCACGCCGTCGTTCAGCGATTTGGCGCCGTTCAGGGCTTCGCTGGCGCTTTCCACTTCCGTTTTGGTTTCGGTGTAGGACAGGTTGGTCATCAGCTTCACTGAGTTGAACGAATCTATTTTGGTATCCAACGTAAGGTTCAGGCGGTGGTTGTCGTTTTGGCTGTGGTTCAGCGAGTTCGACCGATTGGTGAAGGCGCCTTCCGGCAAAAAGTTTTGGGTGTTGGTCACGCGCTGCGTTTCGTTGTCCAACTGGTTGTAGAAATAATTGGCGTTCAGCTCGGTGTTTTTGCCAAACGTCCGGTTTAGGTTCAGACCACCCGACCAGGTGGTGGTGAGGCCGTTGTTGTTGTTGAACCCAAAAGGAATCATGCCGCCATCTTCACTATCCGAATTAATATCTAAGCGAAAACTACCTCCACCACCCGACATCATGCGCTGCATTTCGCCGCTGAAGCTGAGGTAATCCTGGATGGAAAAAGCCTGCTGGTTGATGTTGTTGGCAGCAGCCAAAAGTCCAAACTGTTGTTTTGCGTCAAATTTATTCAGGCTCAACCGGCCTTCGTAGCGCTCGTCGGTGCCGCCGCCAGCTGTTGCGTAGCCAAAAAAGCCGTTTTTGCGGTCTTCTTTCAACTCTAAGTTGATGGTTTTTTCGCGCTGTCCGTCGTCAATGCCGGAAAATGTGGCCTGATCCGATTTTTTATCGAAGACCTGCACTTTGTCCACCGCGTCGGCAGGCAAGTTTTTGGTGGCGATTTTAGGATCGTTTCCAAAAAATTCTTTTCCTTCAACTAACACATTCTGCACGGCCTGTCCTTGTGCCCGGACGGTGCCATCTGCATCTACCGTTACGCCGGGCAGCTTTTTCAGCAGGTCTTCCACTACAGCATTAGGCTGGGTTTTGAAAGAATTGGCGTTGAATTCGATGGTGTCTTTTTTCACCATCACCGGGATGCGGTCGGAGGTAACCAACACTTCGTTCAGGTTATTGGACTGGGGTTCCAAAACAATGCTCCCCATATCCAGGTGCTCCTTCAAATCAATGGCGCGTGAGTAGGTGGAGTAGCCCACAAAAGAGATTTGCACCACATAATTTCCATCGCCCACGCCTTTGATTTCAAAGCCGCCTTTGGCATCGGTGGTCGCAAAATTGACTAAAGAGGAATCCTGGGCAGCAAGCAAAGCCACCGTCGCCCATTCCAAAGGCGCCGAAGCGGAATCCGCAACGACGCCTTTGATGGAAAACCGCTGCGCATTTGCGGCAAGCAGACCAAAACACAGGATCAGAAAGGTAAAAAGGGTCTTTTTCATGATGAGTAGGTATGAAAAGTGTCGGGTGATTTAAGCTTTAAGTTGAGGAGTTGAGGAGTTGAGGAGTTGAGTATTCGATCCTTCCCGTCAAATACTCAAATACTCAACAAATCAAATCCTCAATTCGTGTCACAAAGCTACCACCTCCATCCTCCGGAGCAGGTTAATCTGTCTGGAAATAAGGTTAATTAAGGTTAATGGAAATATTGCAACCACAGCAAACCATCTTGCGACGACAGCGAACCCCGTTTTGAGAAGTCAGGGATATTTTTGCATTTGCACAGAATAAGTTCGGACAAGGCATCGGGCGGATGATTCTGAATCAGCACATCTAAACAAACACATTTTATGAAAAAATTTACTTTACTGTTTTGCATGTCTCTGTTTTTATTGAATTTTACAACAGCGACAAATGGAAATAGGGAAGACCTTGCCTCAAACGGGCAGCCCACTCCAAAACAGCAAAGCCGGGCAAAAATCGCTTCTGCTTCCTGCGATCCAAGCGCCATCCTCTGCAATAAGGAGACGGGAGAAGAAAAAACAATGATCGTCGGATGCGACTTGACGACCTATCAATCTGCAACCATACTTGGAGCAGGCAACTTCCCTTACACATCCGGGACGGGCATAACGGTTAGTGTAAGCACGAACGTCGGAACCTTAGAGAATCAAAATTATTCGTGTAACGGAAATACATTCTCCACAGCTCCTATTGCCTGGTGGATCAATGCAACAGACCAGTACATCATACTCACTTTTTCAGCTCCCGTTACTAACTTTTCGATGGTTATGAACGGTTCTAACAATACCGAGGTATTTACGTTTACTCCTGCCACCGGAACAGTTAGCTTGAATAACTTCTGTACAGCTGCATTCGAAGTAATTGGAGCGGGAAACCAATTGCGGTGTAACGCTTCAGGAACAAACGGCACACTGGTTAGCATCAATAATACCACTGGCTCTACGCAATATACGATCACGCATAATGGTCTGCTTGCCGGTTCCCGGATTTCGTTGCTCGACTGTTATGTCGCCGCCCCCCTACCGGTGGTAGATCCCGAAAGCAATGTCCAGGCCTGTGGCACTGAGACGGTGCCGCAGATTACTTTCACGGGCACTGCCGGTGCAACTTTCAACTGGACCAACAACAACACAGCGATTGGCCTTGCCGCAAGTGGCAGTGGCAACATAGCAAGCTTCACAGCGGCGAACGTAACTTCCCAGCAAGTTGCTACGATCACCGTAACCCCAGTATTGAGTCCGCAAACCGGAACCCCCATCACGTTTACGATCACCGTCAAACCCAAGCCCACCCTGACGATCGGCACAACTATGAGCCCTGTCACTTGCGGAGGATTCAATGGGAGTATTGCCTTTACGACAACGAACCTGCCCAACGGCATCTACAGCCTTACTTATACAGGCCCGGGTAGCCCACAAAACGTAATAGTCAGTGGAAACGCCTTTTTACTCAGCGGACGGAGCGCAGGTTCGTACAGTAATTTTTCCATCACAAACAATGGTTGTTCGGGCACGGTTGCGGGTCCAGTAAACTTAACCGATCCCTCCTATACCTGGTACCGCGATTTTGACGGCGATACTTTTGGCAACCCGGCCATGACGCAAACCTCCTGCACACAACCAGTGGGTTACGTTGCCAACAACACGGATTGCGACGACAACGACGCACTTGAAAAACCCGGGCAGGTCTGGTATGATGATACCGATAACGACGGCCATGGCCAAACAGGAGCTGCAACTATTACGCAATGTTTACGCCCGACGGGTTACAAAGCGGCCAGCGAGCTGATGTCAACCAATGGCGATTGTAACGACAACAACTTCAATATCAAACCCGGCGCTACTGAAGTCTGCGATGGCGTGGATAACGACTGCGACGGCTCCACCGATGAAGGCGTGCTCACGACCTGGTACCGCGATTTTGACAGCGATACTTTTGGCAACCCGTCCTTGACCCAAACCGCTTGTTCACAACCAGTGGGTTACGTTGCCAACAACACCGATTGCGACGACAACGACCCGCTCGAAAAACCCGGCCAGATTTGGTATGACGATACGGACAACGACGGCCACGGCCAAACGGGCGCAGCTTCGATCACCGCTTGTTTGCGACCAACTGGTTACAAGGCCGCAGTTGAATTGATGTCCACCGCCGGCGACTGCAACGACAACAACGCGGCCATCAAACCCGGCGCTACCGAACTCTGCGACGGCGTAGACAACGACTGCGACGGCTCCACCGACGAGGGTGTGTTGACGACTTATTACCGCGATATGGACGGCGATACGTTTGGCAACCCGGCCATGACACAACAAGCCTGCTCACAACCAGTGGGTTATGTAACCAACAACACCGACTGCGACGACAACGACCCGCTCGAAAAACCCGGCCAGGTCTGGTACGATGATACGGATAATGATGGCTATGGCCAAACCGGTGCTTCCCCCCTCACGCAGTGTCTGCGGCCAACAGGTTACCGGTTAGTCAGTGAATTAATCTCCACTACTGGCGATTGCAATGACAATGCCTCAAACGTCAACCCGGGCGCTTCGGAAGTCTGCGACGGCCAGGACAACAATTGCAATACCATTACAGACGAAAACGTCACTAATTTTTACTACCGCGACATGGACGGCGACGGCTTTGGCAATCCGCTGAACACACAGGCGGGTTGTATTGCGCCCACAGGTTATGTGGCCAATGACGACGACTGCAACGACAACAATGCCGCCATCAAACCCGGCGCAACCGAAGTGTGCGATGGCGTGGACAACGACTGCGACGGCTCTACCGACGAGGGTGTGCTGACGACTTATTACCGCGATATGGACGGCGATGCGTTTGGCAACCCAGCCATGACACAGCAAGCCTGCTCACAACCAGTGGGTTATGTGACCAACAACACCGACTGCGACGACAACGACCCGCTCGAAAAACCCGGCCAGATTTGGTACAAAGACGCCGATGGCGACGACTATTCTGATGGAACAACCCTCACCCAATGTTTGCGCCCAACGAATTATTATGTTGAAAATGAATTAATTGAAACAATCGGCGATTGCAACGACGCCGTGGCTGCCATCAATCCCGCCGCGACGGAAATCTGCGACGGCATTGACAACGATTGCGATGGGATGCTGGACAATGGAACATTGACCACTTACTACCAGGATTCGGATGAAGATGGCTTTGGAAATTCAGCAGCTACTCAACAGGCGTGCTCACCACCAACGGGTTATGTAGCCAATGACGATGACTGCAACGACAATGATGAATTGGAATTCCCCGGCCAGGTGTGGTACAAAGACGCCGATGGCGATGACTATTCTGATGGGGCTACCCTGACGCAGTGCCTGCGGCCCGCGAATTATTTTGTCGCCGGAGAATTGACCGCCACCACAGGCGATTGCAACGATGCAATAGCCGCCATCAACCCTGCCGCGACAGAAATCTGCGACGGCATTGACAACGATTGCGATGGCTCCACCGACGAAGGACTCACCTTCATCACCTACTACACCGACGCCGACGGCGATGGTTATGGAACGGGTGCAGGACAGTCGCTTTGCGCAAACCCGGGGGCTGGTTTTGCTACCCTGAACGGCGATTGCAACGACAACAACGACGATATCAACCCTGCCGCAACGGAAATCTGCGACGGCATTGACAACAACTGCGACGGAATGATTGACAATGGCGCGCTGACGACTTATTACCAGGATTCTGATGAGGATGGCTTCGGCAATCCAGCAGCCAGCCAGCAGGCTTGCTCCCCGCCAATCGGTTATGTGACCAACAATACTGATTGCGACGACAATGACGAGCTCGAATTCCCAGGCCAGGTTTGGTACAAAGACGTGGATGGCGATGACTATTCTGATGGGACTACCCTGACTCAGTGCCTGCGGCCAGCTAACTATTTTGTTGAAAATGAATTAATTGAAACAAGCGGCGATTGCAACGATGCTGTTGCTGCCATCAATCCGGCTGCCGCCGAAATCTGTGATGAAATTGACAACGATTGCGACGGCATGACTGACGAAGGCGTGCAAACCACCTACTACGAAGACACGGACATGGATGGTTTTGGCGATCCAAACAGCTTCACGATGGCTTGTTCGCTCCCAATAGGTTATGTTGCCAACGACGATGATTGTGACGATATGGATGCCCTCGAATTCCCCGGCCAGGTTTGGTACAAAGATGCCGATGGCGATGATTATTCTGACGGGATGACTTTGACCCAGTGTCTGCGCCCAACGAATTATTTTGTTGTAAGTGAATTGATTGCGACAAGCGGCGATTGCAACGATGCCGTGGCTACCATCAATC
>JBJXFD010000504.1:0-2583 GCA_046153985.1 Saprospiraceae bacterium | reverse complement strand
AGACCTGCCAAGTTTTGAAAACTTGGCAGGTCTATTCGCTCCCTTTTTGTTTATTCTCCAATTTCCGCTGCTGTTTGGCCTCCGCAATCTGCTGCTTGAAATTATCGCTCGTCACGACCTTTGTTTTTGTCCGCTTCTCGAAAGCCACCCTTGCGTCCCCGGCGGCAGTGCCTCCTTCGATGGCAGCCTCCCGGTTTTCCACGAAGCCTTCCGCGTCTTTTTTGACGGCTTCTTGGCGGGTCTGTTCATCGCCGAGCATGGTGAATATCAGTTCGAGGTTCGTCATGTGATCGCGCAGGTTCTCTTTTTTCAGGTCTTTGAGTTTCATGTATTCGGAAGGTATCAGCCCGAAGGTGGCCTTTGATATTTCGGCGGTGAGGATGGAATATTCCAAGCCTTCTTTCACGCCCCGCTCTTTCCATTCGTCGGTAAGCAGGCCGCGGATGGCGATGGATTGCAGGCGTTTTTCAATCCAGTCTTCGCTGTAGCCCAAATCCTTGTAATACTGCCGGGCACGTTGCGCTGCCAGTTCGGGGTTTTCGATTTCTTGGATGCGTTCGTAGCCGACTTTGGCAAGCCAGAGTTTGAAGGGTTCTGCTTTGGGGGAAGGGATGGATTGGATGATGCGGAACATGCCTTCGGTGTTCGTGGCGTCCGTTTCCCGCATCTTCCCGTCGGGGGCTTCCATTTTCAACTGTACGATTTTATCGTACACTTCATTGTAGCCTTCTTTTTTTAGCTTTATTTTCAGGTCGCTCCAATAACGGCGGGGGTTTTGGCTCTCGCTCAATACCTCCACCACGTCAATCACCGAAAACCACCATTCCTCCTTGTGCCAAAGACGGCGGATCTGTTTTTCCTGAAATACGACGATTTTGTTTAATTCTTCATTCATTTTGTTTGATTTTGAAGTTCAAAAATAATACAAACCGTTAAATATAAATCAACAAAACAATGATTTTTTAAAATTTTTTGTTTCATCATATAAAAAAACCACTTTTTAGGGATTCCCCGCCTTACCCATTGAAAATGAATGTCCGGCCACTCCCGCAACATTTTATCTTTGCGCCAGCTATTTCACATAAAAAATTTAAAAACAACAATGAAAAATCTTCTTATCCTCACTTTATGTGTCCTCGTCATCGGGGCGGTTTTCTTTTTTACGGCTTGCCAAAATGCGCCCAAAGAGGAGCAAAAAGCAGCGCCCGTCACCTTTGAAAAACCCCGCGTACCGGAGTGGCACAAAAACGCCACGATTTACGAAGTGAACCTCCGCCATTATACGCAGGAAGGCACGTTCAAATCCTTTGAAGCACAAATCCCACGCCTGAAAGAAATGGGCATTGATATTTTGTGGTTCATGCCCATCAACCCTGTCAGCGTGAAAAACCGCAAGGGCGAACTGGGCAGCCCCTACGCCGTGGCGGACTACAAAGCCACCAACCCTGATTACGGAACGATGGACGATTTCAAGCACCTCGTCGAGGCCATCCACGCCGCTGGGATGCACATCATCATTGACTGGGTGCCCAACCACACGGGCTGGGACAACCCCTGGATTACGGAACATAAAGATTGGTACACGCAGGATGCTGCGGGCAATGTGATTGACCCGATTGACCCGGAAACCGGAAAATCATGGGGCTGGACGGACGTGGCCGACCTCAATTACGACAACAAGGAAATGCGCCTCGCCATGATTGATGCCATGAAATTCTGGGTCACAGAGGCGGGCATTGACGGCTTCCGGGTGGACGTGGCGCACAACGTGCCGATTGATTTTTGGGCGGAATGCAGCGATACTTTGTATGCCGTGAAACCGCTGTTCCTGTTGGCCGAGGCCGAGGTGCCCGCCATCCGCAACAACGGTGCTTTTGTGATGGATTATGCTTGGGGCATGCACCATTTGCTGAACCAAATAGCCGAGTTCCAAGGCGCAAAACGTGGCAAAACCGAAACCTTGGTAAAAGGCAATAAAGCGGAGGGCGCAAAAGCCAAAATCAAGAAAAAAACAGCATTGGATATTGATGCGTTGTTGGCAGAAAAAGCCACGGAATATTCGAAAGGCTATTTCATGCAGTTCACTTCCAACCACGACGAAAACTCATGGTCAGGCACCGAGTTTGCCCGCATGGGCGACGGCCATAAAGCCTTTGCCGTTTTGACCGCCACTTTCAACGGGATGCCGTTGTTATATTCGGGCATGGAATCGGCAATGGACAAGCAATTGGAGTTTTTTAAAAGAGATGTAATTAATTGGGGCGATTATAAATATGCCGGTTTTTACAAGACGCTTTTTGATTTAAAACATAGAAATAAGGCGCTCTGGAACGGCACGGAAGGCGGCGCATTGGTCAAAATACCGAGCGGGAACGATGAGAACACCTATGCTTTCCTTCGGGAAAAAGATGGCGATAAAGTGCTGGTCATCATCAACTTATCTTCCAAAGAGCAGGATGTAAAATTGCAGGGCAGCAATTTTGCGGGGACTTATAAGGACGTTTTTGCCGGGAAAGATATGGAGGTGAAAGACGGCACGGCGATGAAGATGAAGGCTTGGGATTATTTGGTGTTGTCGAATAA
>JBJXFD010000503.1:0-17789 GCA_046153985.1 Saprospiraceae bacterium | reverse complement strand
AAACAATCCTGTACTGTGAAAGTAGATATTTGCCAAATTTTTTCAAAAATAGTGTTGATTATTTGAGAATAATTTGGCTTCAAGAGGCTTTCTCCAAACAGGAAATGTTCATGCAACAAAGCCGTTTTACGGCTAAAAAAGAACAAGAAAAAGGCATCGCAACCATGCGTACGGTAGAGACCCTGAACAATTTGTTAGGGGCCAACAGCATCACCATTGCTTATGCGGATGGAGTCGTTGAAAGAATTGATTTAAAAAGAACGAAAATAAGCGATCAGACCCAAAACATTGCCCTGATTAACGAAAATTTAAATAAAATAACGTCAAAAGGATACCGGTTAATTTCAACCAATGACTCTACGGTGGAAGGTATATTCATGACGACGTATCTTTTTGAAAAAGAGTAGTGACTCAGGCTTTGAATAAAAAGGATTTTTTTGAACACAGCGGCGACCACGCCGATGAAATGGAAACCAGTTTAATCCTTTATTTGACGCCTCACCTCGTGCGTCCTTTGGAAGAAGCAGGTTTGGGCAATGAAAAAAAGCATAAAATCAAGGGATTTACAGAAGGTTGGGCCTGGACGGAAAGAAAATGGTCACAAATTTCAGAAGATACCGGCGTCGGCAATCCGAAATTTTCTACCGCCGAAAAAGGTGAAAAATACTTTCAGGCGGTTACTTTAAAAATTGCTAATCTTTTAATTGAACTGGCTAACAGTGATAAAAACAAGCTTTATGAGTAAACCGGACGGGAAACATTTGCGGCTTTTTGGTTATATGGGACAAACGAAATACATTTGAGCACAACAAAAAAGAAAATGGAGCTTATACCCATAGAAAACGAAGCATTCAGGGGAGATCCTTCGTGCCAGGAAATCGGTGAAATGACCGTTGATTATTATAAAAAAATTGGGTTTGTGCCGCCCTGGATTGGCTATTTTGCCAAACAAAACGGCAATTTTGTGGGCAGTGCAGCGTTCAAAGGGCCGCCCGTGAATGGCGTTGTAGAAATAGCCTATATTACCTTTGAGCCTTACAGAAAACAGGGAATCGGAGCAGCAATTTGCAAAAAACTGGTAGAGTTGTCCCTGGAAACTGCCCCATCTGTTAAAATCACAGCAAGAACCCTTCCGGAAAATAATTTCTCAACCAGGATACTTGAAAAAAATAATTTCTCCTTTATCGGAACGGTTGACGACCCTGACGATGGGCCGGTATGGGAATGGGAGTTTCAATCAATAGCTATGGAAGAAAGCACTTTGGAAAAACTGTAAATCCTATAATTCTTTTACTGAATTGTGTAACGGTTTTGAAATCAAGCGCCCCAACTTTGTCTTTTTAAGAAGACTATTTCGCTATGAGCATCCCGTTACTATCTCGCCTTTCCTTCAAAAATCTTTGGCAGAAAACAAAGGTGGTAGGGAAATTACTGGGGCTGGCTGCCAAGGAATTCATGGGGGACAATGGGATGAAGTTGAGTGCTTCACTTTCCTATTACACCCTTTTTTCTATGGCGCCCATGCTCTTGCTCGTCATCTCCATTGGCAGCCTGGTGTTGGGCAAAGAAGCAACAGAAGGCTACCTGTATCTTCAGTTCGAAGGGTTGATGGGTAAAATGGGGGCCTTGCAATTGCAGGAAATGATCAAGAATGTCAAAATTTCAGGCGACACAATCTGGGTTACGATCACGAGTCTGGTCACTTTTTTCCTCGGTGTAACCGCAGTTTTTATTGAAATTCAGGATTCCATCAACACCATTTGGTCCATCAAAGCCAAGCCAAAACGGAGCTGGGTGCGGTTCATCATCACCCGGTTGGTTTCTTTTTCGATGGTCGTAGGCATCGGTTTTTTGTTGATGGTTTCTCTTGTTTTAAGCGCAGTGCTGAGCATTTTTGGCGACTGGATCAGCGTAAACATCATCTCGTTCACCTGGCTGGCCTTTATCATCAATAATGCGATCAGCCTGGGCGTTGTACTGCTGCTTTTCGCATTGATTTTCAAAGTGCTGCCCGATGCAGAATTGAAATGGCGCGATGCGCTGATCGGAGCGTTTTTCACGGCAGGGCTGTTTCTGATTGGTAAATATCTGATCAATATATACCTGAGCCGTACGAGTACCGTTTCAGCATACGGCGCGGCCGGGGCAGTCGTACTCATTATCCTGTGGATCTATTATTCTGCGATCATTCTCTTTTATGGCGCTGAATTCACAAAGGTTTATGCCAATGAATACGGCGGTAAAATCCACCCCAGCCAATTCGCTGTTTTTGTGGAGAAGAAGGAAGTTGTGGCGACCGCCCCCGTGTTGAATACAAAAGAAAAAAAAGTTTAGTGTCTGTTTTTATAGTTCGATAGCTGCGTTATGTTCCGCCCCAAAACCGGTCATCCCGTCCGGCGGGCGGGACTCCCGTTTTTGGGTCGAAACATGCCTTGCTCTCGAACTCTAAAAACAGACACCCGGCTGCATGGGAGTCTACAACAATGGCACTTTCACCACAAACTCATCCCCTGCTTCCCCTGCCCAGACCGCGCACTTCGTCAGCAATGCGTATCTGTTGATGATGTTCTGCAAGCCCACCCCGGTGGAAACCGGCGCGGTGGCGCGGAGCTGCAGGCGGTTTTTCACTAAAAGCGTCCTGTTCTCTACGGATACCGTAACTACCAAAGGTTCTTTCACCGACATCCGGTTGTGTTTCACGGCATTTTCAATCAGCAATTGCAGGGTCAGGGGAGCTATTTTGCAGGTATCTAAGATGTCTTCCGGCAGCTCGATGCGCAGGTCGTATTTCTTTTCAAACCGGATTTTCAGCAGGAAGGAATACGCTTGTATGAACTCCAATTCGGTGCGCAGGGTCACCAGCGATTGCTCCTTTTGCTCCAGAATGTAGCGGTAGGAACGCGACAATTGTTCGATGAACTGCTCGGAAAGATCGGCATTCACCCGCACTAAGGAAGACAGGATGCTGAGGCTGTTGAACAAAAAATGGGGGTTCACCTGCGAACGCAGCAGGGCCACCTCATTGAGCAGTTGTTGTCGCTCCAATTCGTCAGACCGAAGCTGCAACAATTGGGATCGCCGCCTGAAATACAGCATGCGCACCAAAAATGCCAGCGCGACGACGAGCACGCCCAGGACACCAACCGTGAGCCAGTTCAGGGTTCTGTCTTTGTTGCGCAGGGTTTGCTGGTGTGCCATTTGGATCCTGAAGTTCTCTTTTTCGCGGTCAAGGCTGTCAATGGCCATTTGGCGCTGGATTTCCATTTGCTTCAGTATCTGCTCCGTTTCGTATTGTTGCAGGCTGTCCTTTACGCTTCCCGCCTGTTCCAAAAATTCCAGCGCCTGCCGGTAGTTGCCCTGCATTTGGTAAGCGGTATAAAGGCACTCACAGGCATACATTTCCTCCTGACTTGGGCTGCCCAATTTACGGGCAATGCGAAGTGCCTGGTTACATACCCGAATCGCCATTGGGTAGCGCTGTTGTTGCAACCACAGATCGCCCATGCTGATGTAGGCATCGGCCAGCCCTTCCTCGTCGCCAATCGCATGAAAAATTTCGATTTCCCGGTCAAAATCGGCCAAAGCCTCGGAATGTCGCCCCTGGTAACTCCGGATGATGGCCCGGTTGTGCAGTGACGTGGCTAAACCGTGCATGTTGCCTGATTTTTGCTGCAATGCCATCGTTTTTTCACTATAAATCAGGGCTTTGTCAAATTCGTCCCGGTCGAGGTATACCGCCGATAAATTCCCGTACACAAACGACAACCCGGCTTCATCCTTAAGTCCTTCATAAATCTTTCGGGCTTTTTCTAAATATTGCAGCATGATGGAATCCTGGCCGGGGATTTCGTAATAAACGGTTGCGATGCTGACATAACCATCGGCAGCTTTCTTTTGGTCGCCCGTTTCCTCTGCTAATTTCATGGATTTTGTGATGTAATCAATGGCTTTGGGCAGGTTGCTTTGAATGCGGTAAACATCGGCCATGTTGCGGTACACCGTGGCCATATAATTCCGGTCGTTGACTTTTGCCAGCAGGTCGAGGCTTTGGTCGTAGTATTGAATGGCTCTGGGGTAATCGCTTTGAAAACGATAGGACAGTCCGATGCTGTTCAGCGCCCGCGCCTGCCACCCCGGCAAGCCTTTTTCGCGGGCAAAGGCTAATTGCGCCTGGGCCAGCATCCGGGTAGAATCGGGGTTCTTGTTGACATAGCTGTACGCTAATTGCTGCATGGCGTTCAGGCGGACGGTGTCTTTCAGAGTCAGGTTATTCCAAACGCCCCACAGGCTGTCTGCATTGACCTGTGCAGATAAAGCTGATGAAGCGTACAAAAAAGTAATAAACAGAAGGCAAGTCTTTTTCATTTCAGGTAGTAAGCAGTTGAGTCAAAGGTAGCCCGGAGGCGCTGTACTTGCAAGTCAATGCAAACTGAATTCCCTTTCTGGCAGGATGAATCGGCCAAATCAGCGGATGGGCGTGCAGGAAAATACAGGCAGTTCTTTTGTTAAGTAGGCAAAGCTTCATATTTTTGAAAAAATGGGAAGTGCCGCTAAATGGTGTTTGCCCATTTAGGCCCGTGTCTGTACTTTAGAGTTCGAGAGCAAGGCATGTTTGCCCACAAAAACGGGAGTCCCGCCCGCCGGACGGGATGACCGATTTTGGGGGCAAACATAACGCAGCTATCGGACTATAAAGACAGACACAAAATATGATGTTACATGATGAAATTTGAAAAGATTGACACCCTGCTAAAGCCTTTCAATCGCTTTATTCACAGTGAATCAACTGCAGGAATATTTTTGATCGTTTGCTCCATGGCAGCCCTATCCGGATGCGCAACGCCATTCAGCCTAACAGAGATCAACAACGTCCAAAAAGTTGAATTTGAACCTTTGTACATTCAAAACGACCTGGAATTGTATGATTTACGAATAGACATCATCCGGCAAGCGTACGATGAAAGTACCAGTGACACGACTTCCGAGACCCGCAATATGCCGTATCATCCAGCTGGATTCAACCTGGGAAATGGTCTGTTTTATGACTTAAATGGCAATCTTTCGCTAAGAATTGACAAACTCTTAGAGATTAACCCGGAAGCCAACTTCAGATTGGAAAAAGCTTATGCAGGCCAAGAAGGCCGAAGTGAAATCTATTCCAGAGTAAATGACACCTTTTCAACAGAAACCCTCAGAAGTGGTAGAATTTACAACAAGCTTAGCATAAGCAGGTTTGAGGACAGTATAAGTGTCAGTAAAAGCTCCAGGTATAGATATTCTGTAAAAAAAGACGATTCAACGATGGTTTATACGATAAAAAACAGGGTAATTGATAAAATTCACAAGAAAAAAGAAAATTATTATCAAAATCATAGAAGGCGGGTTGAAGAATTTGTGATGACTGGCAACGAAATTGTGCTCAATCAAAAATATAAAATATTTTTAGATCAAAGTAAGAGCGTCCTTAAAATATTAAGGATTGGGAAAAAGTCGGATACAGTATTGTATGAAATCATTAAAGATAATGAGATGCTTTTGGTTTACAACAGCAGCTATTTTGGTAAAAGGATTGCATTGGACGACCGTAAATTAACTTTGTACGTCAACAATAGCCATGGACACGAGTACAAGCTAATCGAATGATTATCAGGCATTCGGAATATGTGAATCATGTAATTTAAATCTCGAATTGTGTAATGCTTTCCAAGTTAAAATAGATCATTTTTGTATTATAGCTTGACTCAACAAGCTATAATTGGTGGGCGATCTCGAAACCACCGCAGCATAAAAAAGAAGTAGGGCGTAATGCTGAAATACGAAAATGCAGGCGATTCTGTATTCTCCTTTCACATGAAACAATTACACATCCGCCAAAAGTGCAAAGTCTGCATTTTTGGCGCCCTGCTTATGCTTTCACTAATGTTGATTTCCCCAAAATTCTCCTTCGCCCAGGAAGCGGAAATGATGCGTTGCGCCCTTCCGGAACACACTCAGGCGGAATTTGAAAACTATCGCCAAAAAATCTTCGATTTTTATCAATTCCGGGGCGACAACGCTTCCCGCGACGAACCGACCTCTTCCAATAATCTACACTACAATATACCGGTTCACGTCTATCTCATTAATTACGACGATGGCTCCCCGCCGCATCCGACCATTGATGCGTTCAGCCGGTTCATTGTCAACTTAGCTTACACCAACGCCGTCTTCCCGAATCAGATCCAGTTTTATATTTGCAAAACGGAGTCTGTAAACAGCACCTTGCTGGTGAATAAACAGGATCCCAAAGCGATCTATTCCGGCCTGCTCTTACTCGATTCTGCTTATGCAGAAGACAATGCCATCCGGGTTTTTATCAATGCGGAACCGTATGGCCGGGGCGATTTTCCGTACGGTGTAAAATTGCCAGCCCAGTCAGGCCCGGTCACCACCGCCCATGAATTCGGTCACCACTTCGGGTTATACCATACCTTCAATAAAACCCTGCGGGTGATAGACGAAATTCCCTGTATGAGCATTTTGCCCAACAACCAGCCCAATTATAGTTGTCCGCCCACAGGCGGCTTTCCGGACTGCGGCAACCTGGCTCCTGGCAATTGTTCCGGTGATTTAATCAGCGATACCACAGTTGACCCCGGGGGTGGATTTTGCCTGACGGTAAGTCCTTTCTGGTGTGCGCTCCCGCCCTGCGATCTCCTCATCAACGATACGGCGTACACTTATGACCCGCCATATTACAACGCGATGAGCTATTGGCCAAGCTACCGTACGTTTACGACAGGGCAAAAGCAAAGAATGATAGATGTCCTGGAAAACCCTTCACTGGGTCAACCTCCCATCGGGGGCGATATGAGCTTTTTGATAGATGGCGATGTTCCTGGATGCGAAACGCCGGTCAATCCCCCAGCCGTTGCGGGCCTGGGGTTTGTTGAACGGATTATGTGGAATCAAACAACAGAGCAATATGACCTGACCGCCTTCCCGAGAGGTCGGATAAAATGCGATTTTTCCACCGGACAATCCGTTCTGATTTTTATCCTCAACGGCTTATTTACCGACGCAAACATTCCCTTTTTTACCCAACACAACAACCCCGCTTTTTTAGAATTTCATTCATTTGCCAAGTCATACCCCGAAGGAAGTGCCTGCGTTGTGGAGGCCGATGAAACCTGGCAGGCAGGCGCCGGCATAACAACCCTGGATATCATTGCCGTACAGCGCCATATTTTGGGTATGGAAATACTGCCCCGACCCTATAGCTGGATCGCAGCAGATGTGAACAACAGCGGATCCATTACGACGCTGGACATTGTGCTCATGCGGCAGGTGATCCTGGGGACGAGCACTTCCTTTGGAAATGTGCCCGTTTACCGGATCATACCACGCTATGCTTTAGATTCACTGGCGCAGTTTTCTGACGATTTTTTCGAAAATCCATTTACGGCAGTTTGGCAAAACGATGGCGAGCTGTTTTCTTATTCGGGCGCGCAAAGCTATTTGGATTGGTTTAGTTTGAATTTGCCGAATCCGGCCATACAGGATCCGAAGACGTTTTCTTTTTATGCTATTAAAACTGGTGATGTGTATTAATTTTATTTTATTACCATATATAGCGCATTGGCTTATGAGCAGATAACACGGAGTCTAATGTCGTCAACTTAGCGAACGATAACCACGAAGTGGTTGAAAGTGAATAGCCCCCGATGCAATCGGGGGTTGGTCGCATAAACGAATTGTAACGCGCAACCCCGAATGGGGTTGAATGTTAATACGTCACGCCCTAAATTCAATATTCAACCCCATTCGGGGTTGCCCGTTATCTCACCACTTCCACTTTTCCCCCGATTGCATCGGGGGCTATTCAAATTTGACCCTTGCGGGTCGGTCACGTCGCCAAGTTGACGACATTAAACACAGAGTCCCACAAAGTAAAAGGAGTCTCGCGGAGTTGAGCAGTCCGTGAAACTCCTTTTACTCCGTGAGACTCCGTGCAATAAAGGACTCTGCAAAAGCTGTCCTCGGACGCTTGCGTCCTTTTATTGGACTTTTACATGACCGATCTTATGATGTTAAGCCATCTAAGAACTTGTTGGGGAATTCATCAATTGGCTACGAGTGGCAAATTTTATTTTATACTGCGTTGGATTTTTTCAAGATAGCTGCCGGCTATCTCTGCAAAATCCGCCTTGTCTAAAATAAAATTCCCTCACTCTCGCTCAAATCGAAGATTCGACGAAGTCAAATCAAAGATTCGGCGTAGCCAATCATGAAATCCCCAACAAGCTCTAAAAGAAGCTCCTACCCGATTTGGACTGTGAATTGGCGACTGATCTGAATCCTCCGAAATAATATTGAAGACCCACTGAAAAATCTACCGCGTTCGTCAGGGTTTTTGAGGTTCTTTTTATGCCCTGAATATCTATTTCGCTGGTGCTTCTTGCAAAATTGTATTTGACTAAAGCTTCAAGCGCCAATCCGTTTTTTGAATAGATCGTATAACCTGGTCCTACGCCAACTGTCAGCAAGCTATTGTCAATAGATTGGGTTTGGTTGTCGACAGTAAAGCTATTGTTTGAATTTCCAAAACCGACGGCTGTGCCGATAAAAAACGCATTGTCATCTCCGGTAGGCAGGAAAAAGCGGATGAATGGGCCAAAAAGAATATTGTTGTTATCGGATTCCTGACGGCCTGAAGTGCCCCCGTTTAAATCAACCCCCGTGGAACTTTGAGTGTTGATCCAATCCATTCCAATGCCCAAAGCCAGATTGTCTGCAAAAAAATAGCCAATACCCGGCGATAAATTGAACTGAGAAGAACTACCCCCATCTCCCTTAACGGAACCAGTTGAGGACTGGATATCTACCTCAGATTTTGCAGTGGAAAAACCGATTCTCGAACCGATTAAAAAATTACCGCGCACCGTTGGCTGATATACAATTTCCTGTGCAGTTGCGCCAATAGCGAACATCAGCAATACACCTGATAGCATTAAATTTTTCATTACATTTATTTTTTACGGTAATAAAGATATTACAGTACAAAGATGAGTGGTCTGTGACGGGAAAGGTTACACAATTCTATTTTACAGTTACATCTTTAACACATACTCGAATTTAGAGCTGTTCGCTTTTAAAAAGCGAACAGCTCTGGTTTACACCATGACCTGTTGCCATTTAAAATTGTGTGAATTTTGCAACTTTTTCTTATAATCATGTAAGGTGTCCCTGAAATAAATAGCTCACCTTTGTAAGGTAGAAATCTAATACGGTACTATGCAAATTCTGTCACGCTCCCTCCTTTTCTTCAAAACACTGTGGCGCAAAATCAAATCCCTCGGGCGGCTGTTGAATTTGGCAGCCCGGGAATTTATTGGCAACAGCGGATTGCAATTGAGCGCATCGCTTTCCTACTACACCTTATTTTCTATGGCTCCTATGTTGATGATCGTCATTGCGATTGGCAGCGTTTTGCTGGGCGAGGAGGCAGCATCGGGCTACCTCTATCTTCAATTTGAGGGATTATTGGGCAAACCGGGGGCTTTGCAATTGCAGGAAATGATCAGCAATGTCCGGCTCTCGGGCGATACGCCCTGGGTAAGTGTGGTGAGCGTGGTCACTTTTATCGTTGGTGTAACTACCGTATTCATTGAAATTCAGGACTCTATCAACACCATCTGGTCCATTCGTGCCAAGCCCAAACGTAGTTGGGTTCGGTTCCTCATAACGCGCTTAGTTTCTTTTTCCATGGTGGTTGGCATTGGCTTTTTGCTGATGGTTTCGCTGGTTTTGAGCGCAGCGCTGAGCATGCTGAGCGATTGGATAGGCGCCAACATCAGCAATTTCACCTGGCTGGCCTTTATCATCAGCAATGTGATCACCATGATTGTCGTGATGCTGCTTTTTGCTGTCATTTTTAAGGTCTTGCCCGATGCCACCCTGAAGTGGAGCGATGCGCTGATTGGATCGTTTTTTACCGCAGTACTCTTCCTGATCGGCAAATACCTGATCAATATTTACCTTAGTCGTTCCGCCGCTGTCACAGCCTACGGCGCAGCCGGGGCGCTGGTGCTCATCATCCTTTGGGTCTATTATTCCGCAATCATCCTCTATTACGGCGCGGAGTTCACGAAGGTTTACGCCAATGAACACGGTGGGAAAATCCGTCCCAGCAAATTCGCCGTTTTCGTAGAACATCGGGAAATCGTCGTACCTGAAATGGTGCTGACCACCGACGAAAAGAAAGTCTAATCCAACAAGTCCTGCGACAGAAATCCCTCCACTCTTTGGAAATGTGGGCAGAACGGAATAATTTTGACGCCCGCATCATAGGTGTATGTTAATGAATTCTCCAACATGCACCAGGATCGGGGCGCAATCTTGCAAATTTTCAACATCGTTGTGAAATGGATTATTTGGGGCTGTTAAAATGTCCAATTACCAATCTTGAATTGACATTAATCGAATACAGTAGTTTTAAGGATTATAGTTTTCCTGCTGAATTAAAAGGCTATGGCCAGCTGACGCGCGGACTAATAGATCAATCCAACCAATATTTTTATCCAATTTTTGAAGATATTATTTTATTGCACCAACAATATGCAATTTATATCGGAACCGGCACAGATTTCCGCCAAAGTATGTCTTTTGATAAAAAAAGGGTGTTTGATTATTACAACGAAGTCAATTATAAAATCAAAGACGCACTCAAAATTTATGAAGATTCTCCCAAATGGGTTGATTTCAGGGAAGTTGCTTCAAAATACATTAAAAATTCTTTTTCAAAAGCAGCCAGCTTTTTCCCGGCTGAAGGAAAATACCTGCTCGATATCGCTTCCGGTCCAATCGGCTTGCCAGAATACATGGCGCTTTCAGCCGGTTACGAATACCGGGTTTGCGTGGATATTTCCATCAATGCCCTGATTCAGGCCAAAATGAATATGGAAAAAGCAGGTAAAAAGGGCATTTATATTTGCGGCGACATCACCAACATTCCCTTACAGCCGGATTGCATGGACGCAGTTTTATCCCAGCATACCTTATACCACCTGCCCAAAAACGACCAATTCACTGCCGTTAAGGAGCTCTACCGCGTGGCAAAACCCGATGCCAAAATCGTAATCATTTACAGCTGGTTCTACCACAGTTGGTTCATGAACATTAGCCTGAATATCATTCAATTGTACAGAATTGCCCGGCATTTTGCCGGTAAAATTTATGTGCGGATGACGGATTCAAAGCCACGGTTGTATTTTTACCCGCACTCCCCGCGCTGGTTCAAAACATCTTTTGAATTCAGCAAGGACATTGAATTTTATTGTTGGAGAAGTACCAATAAGTATTTTTTAAACCTTTTTATTCATAAATGGCTTTTTGGCGAAGCCATTTTGAACAAACTGATTTATTTTGAAAATAAATACTCCAAATTTATGAGTACATTTGGAGAATATCCGGCTATTGTGATTACAAAAAGAAAATAAATCATGCACGGACAACACCACTACAAGCTTACGATTCAATGGACGGGCAACAAAGGAACCGGAACCTCCCATTACAGGGCTTATGAACGAAACCACTCCATTTTAGTGGATAACAAAGTCGAAATTTTGGGTTCTTCCGACCCGGCATTTCGGGGCGACAAAACCAGACACAACCCTGAAGAATTTTTGGTTGCAGCCCTTTCCAGTTGCCACATGCTTTCGTATTTGCATTTATGCGCCGTTGCTGGGGTTGTGGTAACGGATTATGTGGATCATGCCACCGGAACGATGGTGGAGACGGCTGATGGCGGCGGGCATTTTACGGAAGTGACCCTGAATCCGGTGGTTACCGTAACGGAACAATCCATGTTCGAAAAAGCAAACGAATTGCATAAAAAAGCCAGCGAATTGTGCCTTATTGCAAATTCGGTTAATTTTCCGGTTCATCATTTGCCGGTATGTAAAACCAGCGCGGTATAGGCGGTACTTCTAATTTAGTCTTTTTCTGAACCACTGGAAAGAAGCAAATAAATTTGGCAGTCGTAGATTGTATCCGTAAGTTTGCAGCTGAATCTGCATTGCGGAAACACGGACTGGCAATGCACTTATTGCATTGATTATCAAAACAATAACATTCCGATTTGATTTATTTTTAATGGAAGATAGAAAAAAATTGATGCTTGAAAGCAAAGCCGGGTTCCAAGCCTTGTTTGAGTATGCGACAGTTGGCATACTGGTGGTAGGCCATGAGGGGCAGATTGAGTTGGCCAATCCGTACATCGAAAAGTTGTTCGGTTATACCAATGCCGAACTCGTCCGGCAACCCGTTGAAATTCTGATCCCGGAAACCTATCGAAAAAAGCATGTACACTACCGGGAAGCCTATGTCCGTAAACCTAAAGTTCGCCCTATGGGAGAAGGGCTGCATTTATTGGGCCGGAGGAAAGATGGCTCTGAGTTTCCTGTCGAAATCAGTCTGGGGCATTATCAGTTAGACCAGGAGCAATTGGCCGTTGCCTTTATTACAGATATTACGGAGCGCAAACGACACCGCGACGAATTAGAAGCCAAAGTAAAGGAACGAACCCTGGAACTCACCCAATCGCTCGAGCGCGAAAAAGAACTGAATGAAATGAAATCGCGCTTCGTTTCCATTGCTTCCCACGAATTCCGTACCCCGCTGAGCACGATCATGACCAGTATTTCGCTCATTGGCGCGTACAACAAAGACGGGCAGGAGGACAAGCGGAAAAAACATATTGACCGGATTTCCTCAGCAGTCAATAACCTGACCAATATTTTAAATGATTACCTCTCGCTGGATAAGTTGGGCCAGGGCAAAGTAGAAATCATCAAAGAATCTTTTGACTTGCACCGGTTCGCTTCAGAAGTCGTTGAAGATCTGCATGGTATGCTGAAGCCGGGGCAACACATCGTTTTGTTGCACCAGGGTGATAAAATTGTTTTTCAGGATAAAAAAATATTAAAAAATCTATTTTTAAACCTCCTGTCCAACGCCATTAAATACTCCGGAGAGGAGCAGGAAATCCTTTTATCCATTGAAGTCAGTAATCCTTCCGTCATCATTCAGGTAAAAGATCATGGAATTGGCATTCCCGAAGAAGAACAGAAAAATTTATTTGCCAAATTTTTCAGGGCAAAAAATGCTTCGAATATTCAGGGAACCGGCCTCGGTTTGTACATTGTAAGCAAATACGTTGAATTGTTAGACGGCGTCATTGGCTTTTCTAGTATTCCTGGTCAGGGAACGACTTTTACGGTTGAATTTCCGCAATCCAATGCCCAATAGTTCCGCTGAAGGACAAATCCCCGAGCTATCTGATTGATGTGATTGACAACCGCGTGTTTTTGAATGAAAACAACAAGCTCATTAGCTGTCATCAAATGTAAGTTGTGTTTGTTTTGTTTAAGATTACACAAAGTAAACACGAGTTTCACAGAGTTTTTATACCTAACTCAGCGAGACCCGTGTTTACTCTGTGGAACTCCGTGTATATTAATATAGGGGGCTGTACTGCTTCTCCTGTCACTTTTGGAGGGGCTTTAGTACCTGATTCGCATGTGACATCCCGAATTTTGTGGTTGAGGTGCATCGCACCGCGAATATTTGTAGAACCACGGGAATGAGGGGTAGCGAGGTGCAGCGCACCGCAATCTTGACATGCCATGACAATCGTTGTTTCGGTGCGCTGCACCTGAATCCACATTTCTACTCGACGGCTACAAAGATCCGGGTGCGCTGCACCTACTTTGAATCAAAGAATATAAGAGAAACTACTCTGAGGAACTCGTGTAACTTAAAATTAAGGGTACTGCGCTTATGCAGAATGACAACAATCATCACCCGCCCTGAGATTTATCAGCTACACCAAATAGCATCTGGGTTGTACCTTTGTGTCTGATAAATCAATCATGCTCTTTTTGAAATCCACAACACATGAACTTTGTAACACCGGAAGCAGCCGTTTCCATCATCAACAGCAACGAACGCGTATTCATACACGGCGGGGCCGCCACGCCTACCCGCTTAGTACACGCACTCACCAATCGCCATGCTGAATTATCGGGCGTGGAAATTACCCACCTGCACACCGAAGGAGACGCGCCGTATTCCGATCCGGTTTATGCAGCCTCTTTTCACGTCAATGCTTTTTTCGTGGGTCATAACATCCGAAAGCACGTGAACGAAATCAACGTGCAGTACATTCCCATGTTTTTGAGCGAAATTCCAATATTCATCCGAAGAAAAAAATACCCGATTGACGTCGCCATCATCCAGGTGAGCCCTCCTGGCCCGCATGGATTTTGTTCGCTCGGCGTTTCGGTTGACATCGCCAAAGCAGCCTGTGAAGTGGCGGGCAAAATTATTGCGCTCGTGAATCCCAACATGCCCCGTTCGCACGGAGACGGGTTCATCCACCATTCAAGGTTCGCGGCTGCGGTGTACGCTGAAGACCCGATTCACGAAGTCCGGAACGGGAAAATGAGCGACATTGAAATGGCCATCGGGAAAAACGTGGCAGGCTTAATCGAAGACGGCGCTTCCCTGCAAATGGGCATTGGCGGCATCCCGAATGCCGTGCTCCAGTTTCTCACCAACCACAAAAACCTGGGTGTGCACACGGAAATGTTTTCCGACGGCATCCTGCCTTTGGTTGAAAGCGGGGTGATCAACGGCAAAATGAAATCCAAACACCCCGGCAAAATTGTCTCGTCGTTCGCCATGGGCACCCGCGCTTTGTATGACTTCATGCACGACAACCCGGAAGTGGCCATGCTCGATGTTGCATACGTCAATGACACTTCCGTCATCCGGAAACTCAAAAAAGTAACCGCCATCAACAGCGCCATCGAAATTGACCTGACCGGCCAGGTTTGCGCCGACTCCATTGGCTCCGAAATTTTCAGCGGCGTCGGCGGACAAATGGACTTCATCCGCGGCGCTTCCTTAAGCGACGGCGGCAAACCGATCATCGCGCTAGCTTCGGCTACGGCCAAAGGGGTTTCCAAAATCGCGGCGGTACTGAAAAGCGGCGCCGGCGTAGTCACTACCCGCGCCCACGTGCAATACGTTGCCACGGAATACGGCGTGGTGGATTTATACGGCAAAAACATCGCACAACGCGCCAAAGCGCTGATTGGCATCGCGCACCCGGATCACCGGGAGGTGCTGGAAGCGAAGGCTTATGAGTTGTATGGGAGGTGTTGGTAGAGGAGAGAGGGAGAGAGGGAGAGAGGGAGAGAGAGCGGGAGAGCGCGGTAGGGGCGACCCTCGCGGTCGCCCTGCATGTCGTACAGCAGGATATTGAAGAAATAGTAGTGATCAACAGGTAGTTGTGATTTTTGTTATATTTGCCTTGTAAGAAAGAGCTAGTGCAGGATTTCCCGAACAAGCTCTAAACCAATAACTCGCAAGGAAATGACGAACGACCAATGGAAAGAACTGCTCTACGCCATCCGAAAAGGGAAATGCCTGTTGCTGCTCGGAGCAGGGGCCTCTACCCTGACCAAAGATGGCATCACGCGCCCCTATACAGAATGGCTGTCTCTTGAACTCGCAGCGCAACTCCGCGCCGAAAAATGTCTTCTGGAAGAAAGCGAAACCAGCAGTCTGCTGTACATTGCCACCGAATATTTGCACCATTTTAAATCGGCCATTGGCTTGCAGGACAAAGTAGAAAGCTTTTACCGCGAGCACGCCAAACAACCCAACGAATTGCTCCGCGCGATTGCGGAACTGCCCTTCCCGCTGGTGGTCAACACGGCGCCGGATACCCTGCTGGAAAAAGCCTGGCTGGGGCTGGGCAAAGACTACCGCAAAACGCATTACAGCCTGCACAAAGAGCGCAGCCGGGAAGAATCGGATCTGCAAATCGAAGACCCGACGGGCGATTGTCCGCTGCTCTACAACCTGTTTGGCAGTGTCGAAGATTCGGCTTCGTTGGTGCTCACTGAAAAGGATCGCCTGAAGTTCATCGAAGACATCATCCAACACAACAACGCCATCCCGAACGCCATTTTGAAAGAATTCAAAGAAGACAAAGTGGTTTTGTTTTTTGGATTCGATTTTGAACAATGGCACCTGCGCATTCTACCCAAAAAGATATTCCAGAAAGAAGAAATCAGCGCTCCGGTGCTCGTGCCCAACGGCGCGCAGCCACTTTCCAAAGGCGCCATGGTTTTTTACGAAAAACAATACAAAATGGACTTCCTGCCCGAAGATCCATTGGCGTTCATCCGCGAATTAAGCAGGCGTTGGGAAACTTACGAAGCAACAGAAAAAGAAGAGACGCAGGCGCCTGTCCGCGCCGTCTACCTCTACGACTCGGCGGACGAACCCATAAAAATCCTGCTCGATAAACACTTAGCCGTGCTGAAACGCGACGCCGTCATCCACACCTGGGACGAGTCCATGATTTACGCAGGCGAAGTAGCCGACGAACAAATCAGCCGGCAATTGAACCAGGCCAACCTGATTCTGCTCTTGGTCAGCAGCGATTTTTTGGCGAGCGACAAACTCTACGAAGCGCAATTGCACCAGGCTTTGCAGCGCAACCGGGAAGGAAAAGCGTACATCATCCCCATTCTGGTGCGGGAATGCGCCTGGGAGGGGGCCGTGTTTTCAAAATCCAAATTTATCCTGCCACGCAACAAAAAATCTATCGCCTCCTGGGAAGACAAAGACGCCGCTTGCCGCAATGTGGTGCTTGAACTGGAAAAATACATTCCCCACCTCGTCGAAAACCTGAAAGCATGAACTACCGCTACCCCGGACCGCAGTCGTTCACGGAAGAAGACGAACTCCTCTTTTTCGGGCGCAAACGCGAAACAAAAGCGCTGTACGACCTGATTATGGTGCAGCCGCTGTTGGTGTTGTTTGCCAAATCGGGCATGGGCAAAACCTCCCTTTTGCAGGCGGGCATCATCCCGCGCCTGCGCTTTACGGAGTACGACCCGGTCATGCTGCGCCTCAACGATGTGCAAGTCCCGCCAGAGCAACAGGCGTTGCGGAAAATTGCACCCGATGCTGCCCCGAACGCCACCCTCTGGGCCGAAATCATCCGCTACAACCGCGAGCACAACGGTACGCCGCTGCTCATTTTCGACCAGTTTGAAGAAATTTTTACGTTGTATTCGGATGAACAACGCGCAGCCTTCGTGCGCCAGTTGGCCGACGTGATCAACGGCACGCTGCCCGAATCCCTGCGCCAACACATCCGCGAGGGCCTGGCTTCCAGAACCCTCGACACTGCCGCTGTGGCAGAATTGGAGCGGACGCCCCGGGTAAAAATCGTGCTGTCCATCCGTTCGGATTTGCTGCATTACCTGCACTTGTTGTCGCCGGAAATCCCATCTATCCTTCGCAACCGGTTTGAGTTGCTGGGCTTGCGACCGGAACAAGCGAAGGAGGCCATCATTAAACCTGCCGGACAAGCGCAGGAAGCAGGCGATTACGCTTCGCCACCCTTCGATTACACCCCGGCTGCCGTGGCACAAATCCTGTCGTACCTCTCCCGGCGGCAACAATCGCTGTTCACCGGGAACCGGCAGGAACCGGAAATTGAGTCGTTTCAGTTGCAGTTGTTGTGCGAGTACATTGAGCGGAAGGTTATTGCAGAATCCCCCGCTCTCTCTCCCTCCCCCCCTCTCCCCCTCTCCCCCTCCCCCACGCTCTCCATCTCCCCCTCCTTCTACGGCGGCGAAACCGGCATCGAACAAATCCTTTCCCAATTCTACGCCAACACCCTCGCAGCCATCCCCGACGCCCGCCAACGGGAAAAAACCCGCCGC
>JBJXFD010000501.1:0-9064 GCA_046153985.1 Saprospiraceae bacterium | reverse complement strand
CCGGGATCGCCCCGCTAAGGACGTACGCATGAAGATTCGGTTGATCAAGTAACCGCAACTATCAGGATATGCAGGAACACAAAATACTCGGTATTGATGTCGGCGCCTCCGGGATGAAAGGCGCCATCGTTGATGTGACTACAGGGAAATTGGTAGCAGACCGCCAACGGGTGGACACGCCTAAACCCGCAACGCCCGAAGCAATGGCAATCGCTTTTGCAAAACTTGTTGAAATGCACGCTGGTTACAGTGGAGCAGTGGGTTGCGGGTTCCCTTCGGTCGTAAAAAAAGGCGTTTCCCTTACCGCATCCAATATTGATCAATCCTGGATTGGCGTCAACATCGAGCAAATTTTTTCGGAAGCCTGCGGATGCCCTGTTTTTGCCACCAACGACGCCGATGCAGCCGGAATAGCAGAAATGAAATTCGGCGCGGGCAAAGACCAGAAAGGAACCGTGTTGCTCATTACTTTAGGCTCTGGAATCGGAACAGCTCTTTTTTTGGATGGAAAATTGGCGCCCAATACAGAATTTGGCCATATCCTGCTTCACAACATGATTGCCGAACGCTACGCAGCAAGCTCGGTAAAAGATAAAGAAGGACTCTCCTGGAAAGAATGGGGGGGCCGGATTAATGAATACCTCTGCTACATCGAACGGATCCTCTCACCTGACCTCATCATTATTGGCGGAGGCATTAGCCGTGATTTTGAAAATTACCGGCGTTTTATTACCATGGAAACCCGGGTCACGCCTGCTCAATCGCTCAACGCCGCCGGAACGGTAGGCGCTGCGCTTTATGCGCATAAGTGTCTTAAGAAACTACAAAAGATCTAAAATTCCAGTGTCTGTTCTTTAGAGTTCGAGAGCAAGGCATATGAACATGAGTCATCCCGAATTTTTTGGTTGAGGTGCAGCGCACCAAAAACCTTTGTAGATCACAAGAATCAAGGGTAGTGAGGTGCATCGCACCGCAATCTTGGCATGTTGTGGCAACCGTTGTCACGGTGCGCTGCACCTAAATCCACCTGTTATGATCAATATCTACAAAAATTCTGGGTGCGCTGCACCAGTACGACACCCAAAAACGCCAAAACATGACATAATGTGCCTAAAAATTCGGGATGACTCATGTTCGCATAACGCAGCTATCGGACTATAAAGATTAAGGGCGGAAGGTCTTTTTGCTCAACCGCAAGGTCTTCAACACATTGTTCTGTTCGTCGAGCAACCCAACCAGATAAATTCCAGAAGGAATATCGCTGATGTTGTAACGCCGGCCATTGGTGGCGTCAAAGGTGCGCACTTTACGTCCGATCAGGTTGTAAAGCACCACTTTGTGAACTAAGTTGTTGTTCACAAGCTCGAAATAGTCTATGGCCGGATTGGGGAATATTTTTAAGTCAATTTTATTTGTCACCTCTGACGTATAGGTCATGCTTTCCACCACTGTAGAAAAAGAAATCGAAGAGAGGATGTTTTCCGGTTTGCCGGTCTGCGAAATGTCAATGTCAAAAACGCCGGTTCCTGGTGTTCTGTTCGGGAAAATATGCAGCAGGAGGTCGAAGGACGCGCCGGGCGCCAGACTCACCGGTAGCAGGATGCCGGCAGCAGGGTCGTAATTGGTGTTGAACGTAGGCAGGTAGCAGGAGTTTTTGTCGCAAACCTGCGTTTCCCACTCAAAAGGCTGGTTGATGACCGTTCGATTCCACTTGAGCGAGATGTTATGGTTGCTGGTATTGGTGATTTTGGAACGCAATTCGAGGCTTAAAGAAGCATCGCGCAAGTCGGTAATGAATTTTTTCTCTACTGAAGTAGAACTGACCGACACTAAGTTTTGAGCATTGGCGGTGCAGATTAACAAGGGAATATATAATAAATGTAGTAGTCGTCTCATCATTGTTCTTTTTATCCACGGGTTCAAAACGCGGCTTTTGTTGCCACAAAGGTACGGCAAGAAGCGGGGTACTGTCAATGCCGTTAAGCCTTATTTAACCTTTGCGACCTTTACGTTATCGGTGTACGACAAATACCTTGCCAAGATGTCCGGAGTCGGTTGTTAAACGCAATTGATAAGCGCCTTCTGCCAGATTTGTCGTACTGAGGCTGATTTCGCTTGCGCCGGCTGGCAGGTCATAAACGGCAGGTTCTCCCATCATGCGCCCGGAAACATCAAAAATGCTGACTGCAATCTGCCGGGCTGCCGGCAACTCCACCTTACAATACAACACATCCCCCTGCACAGGGTTCGGATAAATCTTTGCATCTAAGCTCAATTCCGATACATCCAGAGCTGCCACTGCGATTTCCTGTACGTAAACCGGTTCGATGTATTCCACCGTAAAGAGGCCGCCGGATACCAAAAGGTTGCCCTGGGCATTTTTGATCCGGTAATACCCGTCGCCATAATCGCAGCAGATGCCGTCGCCGTAATCGTCCAGCAGCCGCAGGTAATAGCATCCTTCCACCGGAACGGTGATGTGTTTGGAAATAAACTGATGGTTGCCATAAGCGCCGGGATCTGAAGGGGTAGCGTATTGAACGCCGCCACCGTTGGCGCCCACATTTTCATTCCCGCCGTGGTCGTATATTACTCCCTGATCATCAATTAGCTCCCAATAGGTTTCGTAGCCGAAAGCATCCGTTTTTAATTCCACTTTAAGGGTCATGGTGTTGCAAACGGGGGGACTACTGAACACAACTTCCGTGCTGTCATTCGCTACCCACTGATCTGTTGTGCCATTTGGGCTGGCGCTGAAGATGTGAATCAGGTTTGTCCCAACTGCGGAAGGCAGGAAGGTTACCGCGGGTAGTGTTACCTCAGCCCATTCGTACGTGTCTAATGAACCATACCAGGCGTACTGCTGAATCGGGCCATCATTCACCTGATAGCTGACCTGGAGGCTGTTCAGGATTGCATTGCCTTCGTTTCGGATGCGCAAAGACGGCGCCACCTCCGAATTGCAAATGACCGGGTCGGACTTTGCGCACAGCAGACCGGCATTGATGTCATGCGGCATGATAAAATCCGGCGTCACCGAAATGCCGTTGATGATTTCCTGATGCCCTTCCGATATAAAAACGGCCAATTGCAGGTTGGCGATCTCTAAAGGGATATCGCGTATATCAGCCGGCAAAGCGTAGGTATATTGCCGCCCTTCGAAATAACCTGCCGTAGTGGTGCCAATGGCTTGCCCCCATTGTCCGGTCAAGAGGTGCCGGAGTACGTGGTTGTGTTGGTAAAAATCGCCCGCAGCTCCGCCGATTTGTGGACCGGCAATATGATTTTGCACCAAAGCGACATGCAAAAAATTGGTGGGGGCCGAACTGGAAGCCGTATAGTAAAACTCCAGATTTACCGTGAGCAACCCAGCTGTTACATCAATGGTCGCTTCGGCGGCGATGTTAACGGGTGATGGTTCTGCAAGGGTTTGATTGACTGCATCTTGCCAGTGGATGCGGTTCATTGCGGTATTGCCCGGCAGGCCTTGCTGAAGGTCTGGAAAAACATGGCGGTTTACGGTTCCGGCGGGATAGCCGTTGAGGCCGGTTTGCCCGGCAAGCGCTGCGCCAAATTCAGTGCGAAAATCAGGATGCCCCAATGCCGGCGCTGCGTATTGACCACTGTGGATGCTGATGAGTACGACGTCGTTTGGAGTGTTGTTGAGGATTTCGCCTGCAATTTGGTGACCCTGTGGGCAATAACTACAATAGATGCCATCATAGATTTCAAGTACGGCATTTTTGTTTTGAGGCAAAGTGCTGACTGGCGGCGCCTGTGCGAATAATTGAAGTGAGAATGCGACTGCAAGCATTGCGACAGCCCAGGCACGGGTATAAATTTTAATACTTGCTTTCACGCGATTCAATATTTATTTACTATCCTTTTGCAAATGTACGGCCTTCCCAAAGAAAAGACTAAAACCTGGGCAATGCAAATCTTCTTTCGCAAATTAGAGGACAAAACAAGGCCTCGTAAACATAGCCGCTGGTGCCAGCGAGGATTTTTATAAGGATCAAACGCTTTTCTAATAAAAAATATGCTTACTTTGCTTGTGCAATATTGCAAGAAGGAACTCCCTCTATGAAGGCCATCATTCCGGTTGCCGGCGCCGGCACGCAACTCCGACCTTTAACGTATACGCAGCCCAAGCCCCTGATTCCGGTGGCAGGCAAGCCTATTATTTCTTTCATCATTGACCAGTTGGAAGCGGTCGGCATCCAGGATTTTGTTTTTGTAATTGGCTACCTGGGAGAAAAAATCAAAGCTTACGTAGAACAAAATTACCCCCACCTCAACACGGCGTTCGTGGTGCAGGAAAACCGGCTCGGATCGGGTCACGCCATCTGGACAGCCAAAGCGCTCTTCGAAGACGCGAGCGAGGTCTTCATCTTTTTTGGGGACGCCATTGTAGATGCTGATTTTAATAAAATTATAGCGCATCCAAATTCCTGTCTTGGTGTTAAAAAAGTAAACGATCCACGCGAATACGGCGTGGCGGAATGCAGCAAAACAGGGCTCGTGCGGCGGGTGGTGGAAAAGCCGCGCATTCCAAAATCGGATTTAGCTTTAGTCGGATTTTACAAAATCAAAGAAGTGGCTTCCCTGATCGAAGCCCTGAATTACAACATAAAAAATAATATCCGCACCGAAGGCGAGTTCCCGCTCACCGATTCGCTGATGCGCATGATCACGCGCGGGGCCAAATTGCATGCTTTTCCGGTGGACAACTGGTTCAATTGCGGTAAAAAAGAAGTGCTGCTGGAAACCAACGCCATCCTGCTCGACCGCGAAGGCTATGCTTCTGATAACCTGCCGCCTTTCGACAATTCCATCATCATTCATCCGGTGAGCATCGGCGAAAATTGCTCAATCGCCGACTCCATCGTAGGGCCGCACGTCACAATTGGCAACAATACGCGCATCGCAAACTCCATCATCAAAGATTCCATCATTGGCAATTATGCCTCTATTAAGGAGGTCATCTTGCAGCAATCGGTGGTTGGGAATGATACGGCTATTACCGGCTTGCGGCATAGTTTGAATATTGGGGACAATACGGAGATTGATTTTAGCTCACCATGATCGTGTCTGTCTTTATAGTCCGATAGCTGCGTTCATTTCGACTTCGCTCAATGACCGTTCGTTGAGCGGAGTCGAAACGAAACTCCCACTTTTGGGCCTTGGCATGCCTTGCTCTCGAACTCTAAAGAACAGACACTCGACTTTCGAACACTAAAGGTTGACACCCGACAAAATGGACAGACACTAATGGCATGTGTAACTTTCCAATGGAGATCCCTTTATAAAGCTATAAACTTCAAGGTATGACTGTGAATAGTTTGGCGATAATGCTGATCATTGGATATTGCTTATCGGGCTGCCAGCAAAACAGGGTTCAGGAAAACCCTTCACCCGGTATTTGCGATGTAACAACTCAGCAATTGCTACGCGAATACCTCAAGCAGCCTGAATATTATCAGGATCAAGATTTTATAAAAGAATTTCTAAATGCATTGGCACTAAATGCCTCAACCGCAACGAATCAACTGGAGAAAAAAAACAGGGAGATAAAATACGCCATTGAAATGGATTCCCTGTGGAGGCTCTTTACAGAAGAAGATGATTTTGAACAAAATGAAGATTCGACAAAAGCAGAACAATATCGTCTGACGATATTTACAGATATTTTAGGCTTAATTGAAATATATCGGATTGAAAAAAAAGCTCCCATTGCAGAGCTTTCCTATAAAAAGATCAGGCTTGTTTGCCAATCTCCCACTGTATCCGGGAAAGCATTAGAAAAAAGCTGCTTTGAGGTAGTGGGTACATTTAATCGACCAGTCGATAAGAAGGAAGAAGCTGGAATCGCGGAAATGATAAATAAAACCGCATTTTGGTACTTGACGACTCTTGACTACCATAGAGGTTGCTTTGATGGCTCATCCTGGAAACTGGAAATTTTGAAAGATGGCCAATACAAGACAATGCGCAGTTATTGCCTGGCGGAATACGACCCTGTTTATTTGATTGGGAGTCAAATGATAGCACTGACAAAATGAAGCCGCATTAGATGGCTCCACTATCTCATAACATCTGTATCCACGGGTACATATCCCAAATGCCGGCTCAAAGAAAGCACCTGTCCCTTATGGTGAAATTCATGAGTAATGACGTGGGTAAACAACTGAAATGGGCTGGCTGCAATCACTTCGTCGCCGAGGTCAAGTTCTATCGCCGTTAGATAATCCGCTGAAAATGCTACAATGAAGTCGCTGACCAGTAGATCCACATCCAGATAAAGCAGCCGAATTTCTCCAACATTTGAAATAGATGGATAGGGAATAAACGATCGGTCCTGCTTCAAAGCCCGGATACCCAGCCAGCCAATGTAGGTATTGGCATTGTGGATCAGCAGGTTTCGGACGCTTCCTGTACCAAAGGAGGAATTTTCAGTAAGAAACGCCTCGGGGCTCAAGGTTTCGCAGTAGTCAAGCAGAACGCTTCGGGCGCTTTTGATGAGGTCGTATTGTAATTCGAGTGTTTTTTGCATAGGACCACTATCCATTATATTTCGCGTCTAATTTGTAAAACTTCCTGGGTTGTGATGACATTTGGGAAGCCTTTTTTAGCCAGGCCACTGACCAGTGCTTTATCTCCTGTCCAGAGTTTGATGTCAAGAAACAGGCTCAAGGCAACAAAGGATATATCCTGCATATCCGTTTCTCTTACAAATCCAGCCGCTTTTTGCCAAAATTCAAAAGGAATCGTACTTTCTGAGAAGAAAGTAATTTGTTTATAGACTAAAAACTCTACGTCGGCATACTCTCCTTCAGTGTATCCGGTTATTTTGAGTATCTTATCTTTGTGGTCTCTTATTTCTTCCCGTAAGTATTCACAAGCGTAAAAAGTAAAGGCATCCTGAGAATTTAAAATGATGTCGCCGATGCTACTTTTCTGATTAAGCATGGCACTAAACACGATATTGCTATCCAATACTACTCTCATTCTCCGGGAAGAAAACGTTGTTTATTCTTTTCCCACCAGCTCTTATTGACTTCTCTGGCAAGGTTGTCAACGTCCTCCTGGGTCGCCTTGCTTTTGGCAACGATTTCTTTGTAGCGGAGGTAGTCCAAGAATCGTTGAATCTCCTCAATATTGATATTTGTGGGCAGTTTTACGATGATCGCGTCTGCTGTACGTTCGATTGTCATTCGTATTCCTATTTAATATCTTCCCTAAAGTTAAAGGTTCTTTGGAGAAAATCATTGCTTTTCTTTAGGTCAATATCATTTTCTCTATTCACCATTGGGTATTCCATGCTAAACACGGTATTCAAGTCTTCGATGCAAACACATGCCGCTCTGCATGATAAGAAGACCTCACCAGCGGCCCGCTTTCCACATAATCAAAGCCTTTTGCCATCCCCGCTTCTTTATAAAACGCAAACGTATCGGGGTGGACATATTCCGCAATCTCTAAGTGCATTTTGGTCGGCTGGAGGTACTGACCAATGGTGAGCACGTCGCAGCCGTGGGCCACCAGGTCGTCCATCACGCGCAGCACTTCGTCTTCCGTTTCGCCCAGGCCGACCATGATGCCAGATTTGGTGCGCTGTCCGTAAGCTTTGGTGCGTTGAATTTGTTCCAGACTGCGCTCGTATTTTGCCTGCGGGCGCACTTTGCGATACAGGCGCTCCACGGTTTCCATGTTATGCGAAACTACTTCCTGACCGGCGCTGATCATGCGTTCGAGCGCTTCCCAGTTGGCTTTCACGTCCGGAATAAGTGTTTCAATGGTCGTTTCCGGCGAAACGGTTTTAACGGCATGCACCGTTTGGTACCAAATTTCAGCGCCGCGGTCTTTCAGTTCATCGCGATTGACGGAGGTGATGACCGCGTGTTTCACGCCCATCAGAAAAATAGCTTCTGCCACCCGGCGCGGTTCGTCCGTATCGTATTCCGTTGGCCGACCGGTTTTTACGGCGCAAAATGAACAGGACCGGGTACAGGTATTGCCCAGAATCATAAAAGTTGCCGTACCTGCGCCCCAGCACTCGCCCATATTCGGGCAATTGCCGCTTTGGCAAATGGTGTGCAACTTGTACTCATCAACGAGGTTGCGTACTTTTCTATAGCTTTCGCCAATGGGAAGTTTTACGCGCAACCAGTTGGGGCGGCGCGAAGAAGATTCTTTTTCAACGATGGGTAAATCCAGCATAATAATGGCCCTTTTTCCTAGCTTATTGCAGAAACAACAACACTTGACAATGGGTTGCCCGCAGCAATCAAAATCGGCAGCACGTCAGATTCAAATGCGTTTGCCGAGCTGCAAAGTTAGGTAAAGGTTGATGAAAAATGCGCGGTTTTCTGTATTGGGAACCGAAGGAGATTCCACCATGAGGGGAATTTTTTTGAAGTAGAAATCGGCCATGATGCCAGCTTCCAGCGCTTTGACAAACTCGTCGTAAGCGCCCCAGTCGAAATGCAGGGCCGCTCTGAAGTTGAGCCCCGGCACCACCGACAATTGTCCCAGCCCCTTGGTGAAGCCCGAAGAGCCGTAAATCCGGCTGATGTCCAAAAACAAGTCTTCGTTGCCCGGACTATATTTTTCGCTGCGGATGTAAAAGTTGTTCCCGCCATCAGGATCGGTTCGGATCAATTCTAAGTAGTAAGGCTTAAGGATGCCTAAGGAAGGGCCGCCGGAATACACGACGCCCAATGCCACGCCCTTGCGTTTTGCTTTGTCAGAAAGGTAGCGCTTTTCGCCAAAACCGCCGCGCAGCACATAGAAGTTGTTCTGTTTTCCAAAAATAAAAGAACGCGCAATGCTATTAGCTGCAGGCGCCCGGAAATCGAAACTCTGGCGGTATTCTTTGTGGTGTTTCAACTCCCCGAGTTCGACATTCCAAAAACGGGTCTGATAATAATTTTTCAACTTGCCGGAATTGAATCCCAGCGCAATCAAACCATTGGTATGCAGCTTGATGTCGAAAGTGGTCTCTTTTTGATAGACAATCCCGGCCGGACCTTCGTCGTAATAATTCTTTCCGGAAGGCAGTTGT
>JBJXFD010000623.1:0-4048 GCA_046153985.1 Saprospiraceae bacterium | reverse complement strand
GTTCAACGAGGTAGTAGCCGCCACCAATTTTATCAAGATCGCCCGCTTTTTTCAACTCCTCAGTTACGGTTAATAAATCCACGGGGTTCGAGCGTTCAAACAAACGGATGATCGCGCGATAGATCTGTTGGTGCCCCTCAAGATAAAAACTTTCAGGTCGAAGGGTGTCCATCACCATGGGCAATGCTTCCCTATCCAGCATGAGCGCACCGAGTACGGCTTCTTCTAGCGGCACGGCTTGTGGCTGTACTTTGCCAAACACGAAGTTTGACAAACTCTCATTGTTGGGCGCATTCCGACGGCCTTTGCCGCTGTTGCTGCCGCCTTGTTGGCCGCCTTGTTGATTATTGCTCGATTCGTTCATGTTGTGTGTGATGTACGCCGGAACGCTGTTCCGGTACCTGTTGTGTACGCCGGAACGCTGTTCCGGTACCTGTTGTGTGTACCGGAACGCTGTTCCGGCTTACAATACACCCCGGAACAGCGTTCCGGTGTACTTTAAGGCTGCAAACCTACTTTTTCCAGCCCGATATTTATTTTTGAAACAATCCGTGTGACCCAAAACCTGTGGAAAAACCCGTTGGTAACTGTGGAGAACTACAGAAACATGCCAGTTTATCCACATCGGGTTTTAGTTATCAACAGTCCTGGGTGGGCCTATTCAAAAAAAGGTTAAGGCTTGAAAAGCATTGTTTTAGCAAAAATATTTTGAAGATTTTTGAGTGCCTCGGCGTGTTTTTTAGGGCTTCTCAAAGTTAAGCCAGGGTTAATTTTCCACAGTGTAAAAGTATTTTTTTTGCTGATTTAGTCAACAAATATAACAGGTTTTGTTTCAAATTTTGAAAAGGTTTTTGAAAAAAAATAAAACTTTTTAGTATTTTAAAATTAACACATAAGAAACCGCTTTCTCGTGAAATCAACCCTTTGTTCAAAAAGAACAGCACAAACTGCCGTATTCTAATAAAAACGACCAGTGGTTTTTAAAACAAAAATGTGTGACAAATTTTGCTCTAATCCTCTGGTTTTCAAGGGCTCAAGGATTAATTGATCCCGCGCCTCCATATCGAGTACTGAATCCCTCCCAACCCTGCAAGCCACCCGTGTGCAAAACAACCACCGTACTACCCGCTGCAAAATCACCTTTGGCCAACTTATCAAATACGCCAAAAAGCAATTTTGCGGTATAAATGGGATCAAGCAGGATGTTGGTTTGTTGGAAAAATGTGCGGGTAAACGCCATGACCTGCAGGTTCAACTTGGCAAATCCACCGAAGGTGTAGTCCTGGATAAGCTCAAAACGGGATTCCAAATGGGGACTATCAGGTAACAGCCCTAAGATGGTATCCGTGCCGAGACCATGGCTGCTGACCGGAAAAATCAAGACCCGGCTGTTTGGAAGGGTAAGCCCCGCTACAATGCCTGCTGCAGTGCAACCAGTGCCTGCGGGTGTGCAGAGATAAAGTGGCTGCCCCGCCAGCGCTGAAGGCAACTGTGCAGTGATTTCTATGGGAATGGCCATACAAGCCTCAACAGCCTGAGGCGTATTGCCGCCTTCGGGCAGGAAGTAACTGTTGGGAAATTCAAAAATGTGTGGCACTCCTAAATTTGAATATTGATAATCAACGTGATAGTCGAGGTGTGCCACACTCTTTTGACGCCCCAGGGTTTGAACACTCAGCTGTTTGAAACGATCGTAGTTGGTTTTTGACAAACCTTGCAGCGTCATGCCATTTTCCTGGCAATAACGGAGGGTAGGGTTCTGGAGGTCAATGTGTTCACCCCGAATAAGACCTGTGGTCGAGATACCAAAAATCCGTCCGACTGTTGCTACGGCATGCAAATGGTTGGAAAACGCCCCGCCAAAGGTGACTATCCCGCCAGGATATGAATGCTGGATCATCGGGAACAAGGCAGACAACTTTCGGCCCTTGCTGCCCTGGATTTCAGGGTGGAGCAGGTCGTCGCGTTTGATAAAAAGTGAGATGCCCCGGTTGGTACCAGGGTGATTGGTGATTGGTGTGAGTGGCGATATGGGGAGATTGAAAGACATATTGAGGGCTGAGGTTTCTTTGGTTGATGTAAGGTAAATTGGTGCCAGCGTTTTCGCCCCCCTGCCCCCCCCGGGGGGATGGTCTCCGCGCTTGGGTTTCGCTGCCTGGAGCAAAGACGTGAACACTTGCCATTCAAGACATGTTGCCGGATTTGAGCCTGATTTAAACCATTCGCTTATAAATCACTAAACCCAAGCGCGGAGACCATCCCCCTGGAGGGGACTAGGGCCAAGAAATGCACAATTTATAGAACACCCCCGCAAAGTTCGAAAGTTAGTATCCCGGCACACTATTTTTGCCTTCCCCGCACAAAGTACTTCATAGTTCATAGTTCATACTTCATACTTCATACCTCATCGTTCAAAAAAAATGATTCTAATCACAGGCGCCAACGGCCAACTTGGTCAGTGTTTTCGGCAAGCATCGGCCCATTGGCCCCAGCAGGCATTTATTTTTGCCAGTTCGCAGGATTTGGATGTGAGCGATCGACGGGCTGTACAGGCCTATTTTGAATCACTCCGGGCTGAAAACATTAAATGGGTGATCAATTGTGCGGCCTATACTGCTGTGGACAAGGCCGAGAGCGAGCCGGAAAAAGCAAAAAAAATCAATGTATCAGGCCCCAAAAACCTCGCTGAAGCCTGTGCTAAAAGGAATATTCCATTCATTCATTTCAGTACCGATTACGTTTACCACAGTCGCCAAAACACGCCGTTTCTGGAATCAGATCCCGTTCACCCGAAGGGTGTATATGCCCGAACGAAACTCGCTGGAGAACGCGCTGCAATGCATGCTCAGCCGCTCAGTATGATTATCCGCACGTCCTGGGTGTATTCGACCTTTGGCCACAATTTTGCAAAAACTATGTTGCGTTTTGGTCGGGAACGCGAAACCATACATGTGGTGGCCGATCAGATTGGGTCGCCGACCTATGCCCCTGATCTGGCAGAAGCAGTCATGAAGATCATTCGTCAGGTGGAGTCTGGTGCTGTGCCCAAAGCATCCATAGCAGGTATTTGGAATTACGCCAATGAAGGCGTGGCCAGTTGGTATGATTTTGCAGCCGCAATTTTTGAGTTGGAGCATATTGCTTGCCATGTGCAGCCTATTGCCACCAAGGCGTATCCCACTCCAGCGAAACGCCCTCCGTTTAGTGTCTTAGATAAAAGCAAAATCAAGGCTGCGTTTGGCCTGGAGATTCCGCATTGGCGGGAGAGTTTGCGGCGGTGCTTGGCATCTGTTAACCCCTAACACCCTCCAAAAACGCCCGAATTTCTTCCATACTAATATTCGGCGTCCCCCCAGCCTTAGTAGCCGTCAAGGCACCCAATGCATTGGCAAATTTTAAGCACTCCTGATCGCTCGTTCCTGCAAAAAATTGATTCAAGTATCCAGACAAAAAGGCATCTCCCGAGCCGATGGTATCCAGCACTTTTACAGAAACACCGGGTACAGTGCAATAGCCCGCATGACTCCTGCATGCCGCGCCGTGCTCGCCTTTGGTCACGATGATCCGATCAAAGCCGAATTTCTCTTGAAGTGCAGCCATTTGATCAGATTCGAGGCCTTCCATGCCGTACCAGCTGGCCAGAATGTCAAGTTCAAGATCATTTACTTTGACGATATTGGCTTTAGGAAGCAATTCCTCCAACAGGGTTCGACTATAAAAAGGCTCCCGGAGATTGACGTCAAAAACCCGCAAAGGAGCTTTTGCAATCAGGGCCAAAAGGGTCTTTTTGCTGTGCTCGGATCGGCAGGATAGACTTCCAAATACCAAGGCGTCAGCTCCAGCTACAGTGTACAGCATTTCTTCCCGGAGCTCAATATGATCCCAGGCGGCTGGCTGTACAATTTCGTAGCTTGGGATGCCTTTTTCGTCCAAAGTGACGTTCACCATACCGGTAGGGTAGGTCGAGTCCGTTTGAACCCAATCGGTAGAAACGCCCTTTCCATGCAAAAATGCCAGCAATTCTTTCCCCAAGTCATCCGAACCAACC
>JBJXFD010000486.1:0-6098 GCA_046153985.1 Saprospiraceae bacterium | reverse complement strand
CAACAGCACCACGGTGGGGATGTCGTCGCTCATTTTCGGGAACACTTTGCTTCGCAGCAGCGTGTTCGACATCACCGGGCCGTTGCCTTTTTGCACCCAGTCTATATAGTTTTTTGCGATGAATTTGCTGAACGCATTGTTGGCTTCCTGCTTTTGGCTGGAGAGGATATCGCGCATTTCCACCGACTGCGATTCATCAATTTTGATTTCCCAGTTGATGATTTTCCGGTACACGTCCACCCATTCCTCAAAGCTCAGTCCGCTGTTGATTTGCATGAAAATCTGGCGAAAATCCTGCTGGTAGCCGGAGCTGGTTTTTTCGCGCACCAAACGTTTGTTGTCAATGATTTTTTTCAGCGTCAGCAAAATCTGGTTGGGATTGACGGGCTTGATGAGGTAGTCGGAAATTTGAGAACCCAGCGCTTCTTCCATGATGTGCTCGGCTTCATTTTTGGTGATCATCACCACGGGCAGCAGCGGGTTCGTAGCCTTGATTTTGACTAAGGTTTCCAACCCGGTGATCCCCGGCATACTCTCGTCGAGGAAGACCACATCAATGTCGTGTACGTTTTCAACCTCTTCCAAAGCGTCATAGCCGTTGGTGACCGTGATGACTTCGTATCCTTTTTTTTCTAAAAACAGCAACTGAGGTTTCAGCAGATCAATCTCGTCGTCTGCCCACAGGATTTTGATTTTGTCCATTCGTTATCGGCGATTTTTTAACACAATAAGAGAGACCTTAAAACTACAACATAGCGGGTGATTATTGCCGAAGGAGGGGTTTAATTTTAACAAATTGTCAAATGTGATCCTGTTTGGAGTACGTACCGCGCTAATGGGATACTACAAAGGTAACCCGACGAACGCTGTGTCCGTGCTCATCGAGCAGGATACAAAAATAAACTCCCGTAGGCCAATGCACAGTATTTACCGACAAGCGTTGCCCGGCGTTTGCCTCAATTTCCTGATTATACATAATCCTCCCATCTGTACTACACACCTGGAGGCTCCCGACACCTCCTGATGGCAGCTCAAAATTAACCACTCCATCCGCAGGATTTGGAAAAACCCTGATGCCTGCTTCCTGTCGTTCCGGCTCCTTATCTGCGGTAGAAATGCCCAGTGTATCACACGGGCTACCCGGCAGGTCATAAAGCCGGAAATGCGGAAAATTGGGCGCTGCAAAAGCATGAAAAGTGGGCAGGCGAATGCCATGCTGCTCCAGATTACAAGCCGTACCCGGTTCATTGGGGTTGTGGATGACATGCAGGCGATTAACCCCGTTGGTTGAGGTTACATAAATTTTCCCGTCGGGAGCCAGCATGTGCTGAAAAAAAGTAGTAGGCAAAAAGGAGAGAAAACCGTCGTAAACAGCAATAAGTTGACGCGAAGCGCCAATGTCGGCTGCCCACAGGTCGTATTGATAAAATTTTGTACTCAAAGAGACGTATAAGTAGCGATTATTGGGCGAAACAGACACGCCAGCACCAGTTCCACCGCCAATCGTGTCCCCCACAAATTCCAGATTCACAGGATTGTATAATTCCCCTGAACACCGGTCGAAATCAAAAATATGGATACCATTGAATGGATTTACCCGGATATACTTACTACCATCAGGCGAAAAAATGGCCTGCCCGCTCCAGTAATAATCATTCCATTCAACACCAGCCTGCCGGACAAAAGGCCCTTCCACCCCCTGGGGGGAAAGCAGAAAAAGATAGTGAATATTGCTGCCCACCTTGGGCGCCACAACCCACCAGTCGCGTCCGTTGCCGTGCCGCACAGCCTGCAATTGATCTACAAAGGTATCCTGAAACAGCAGGGTGTTTTTTTCGGTTACTTCGCCGAGGCCGTTGTCGCCGCTACCATCAACTAAGGAATACATGAAATCAGTAATATAGAGTTGATCATTTCTGCGCAGATGAAATAAGTAATAGAGCGAATCGCTGTTGGGTTGGGGAAGTGCCATCAAGCCTTGTCGATATGGATACCCCAAACTACCACAATAACTGTTATGAACATATCCCGGGTTGATTTCCTCTCCATTTAGCATTATTTCATGCATACGATTAATGATTTGACAACCATTAGAGTAAAAAACCAAATTACCAGTATTGTCAGAAATGATACTAAAAACTGTGGCACCGAAAGGAATATTAAAAAAATTAATTTCAGGAGGGTTGGCATAAAAATCCATAATAGAACCTCCAAAGCTATCTTCAGGAATATTGGGAAAAGAGCCGAAAAGCCAGATATAGTCCTGCTTGTCTTCCTGTTGTGCATACAAAGCCTGAACCGTACAAAACAAAAATAATATTATAAATAGTTTAGATGCAGACATGGTGCGTTATTGAAAAAACGCCTTCCTATTATTTCTTCAGAAACAACAGGAAGGCGTTCTTGTGAAAAAGTGGTTAATGGACGATAATGAAAGAAATCCAGCGACCTTGATCGCCGCTATAGTCCTGAATAGTACACAAGTAAATACCCACCGGCCACTGCCGGGTATCAACCTGCAAGTGCAGCCCATTTTGTTCTCCAATTTCCCGGTTATACATAATTTTACCATCGGCGTTCCGGACAAGGAGTTTTCCCGCAATACCTTTCAGTAAGCGAATATTCAAACTCCCGTCCGCCGGATTTGGGTACACCGTAAGGGGATCCGGTTGAGGGGCTGCCACACCGGGGCGAGGAACTTCCAGAGATTCCTCAGACGCTGCTTCATCTTCCAGATAATTGGCCTGTTCGCAGAGTGGCAGCAGGTTTCTTACAAAACGGACTGCACTACCAGTCGTGTCGGGCGACTGCTGGGTGGCGATATCCACGATGTCTTCGTAATCTGTATTTGTAGCCGCCCCCAAAGCCAGTTGGATGAGGTAGTTGTTAAGGATTTTGTGGTTCTCTTCGTATTTGTGTGGTACTATGATGGTAGCATTAAAGTCTTTCAGTGCCGCCAAAGCTGCCGTCCGCGTCACAGACATGTCGTCTATCCAATCCTGCTGCTCTTCCATATAATCGAGCAAAGAAAGTACCAACAACTGTTTAGCATTGAGAAAAGTAGTATCAATGCTACCCGTGGTAGTATCCGGTGGTGTGGTATAGCTATTTCCCAACGCGATGAGGGTGTCAATGACTATTTCTATGTATTTGCGGATGTCATCAATCTCTCCCTGTTCGGTCAACCCGGGCGTCATGGCCGTTTTTAAGCCAAACAAACTGTGGCTTAATGAACCGGCCGTTGTATTTGAGTTGGCTGTGAAAAAACTTTGCGCATCAGTGTTTTGCAGCAAATCCGGGTTGTTGCGTAAATTCAGCATCAGGGCATATTCCATTTCCCATTCATCTAACGGGGTATCAATATAAGTATCCAGACCTCCTGTGGCCGTTTCTTCCTGAAGGCCAGAGAGGTCGTCCGAAAAGCTCGGTGGTAAAGGCACACAATAATTTCCATCGCCTGCAAGATAGGAAAACCAGCCTGTTGACGGGCTTAATAAAGCTGATGATGGCAGGATTGAAGGATCAGTTGATTCAGTAATGAACCGTGATAAAAAAGGATCTACAAAACTATGACATTCCGCAGCCCACAGCGTATAATCTCCGGAAGTCGTTGACCATATATTACCATGCCTAAGCTGCGTTCCAATGCCCGGTACACCTATTGATCCTGGGGATATGAAAACTCCCTGCCCATGCGCATTGAGATCATTGTTTTGCACCTTGCAGGGATCGAGTGCGCCCAATAAGTGAATCCCTCTTAGGGTATGATCTGTATAGTTAGCACAAATGTTGACATTTCGGGCATTGTCTACATGAATGGCGCATTGCCCGGGGTTATGTGTGCCGGAGCCTATGATCCGGTTTTCTTTAATGAGATGCCCCGATCCATAACCGTCAACCATGGAAATCCCCCAGCGCTCGGCGGCAAAGTTCGAACTGGTAAAATTGATGGTATCGTTCAGTATTTGAAACTTATCTGCCAGGCTTGCCGCGACATAAATAGGGAAGATAAGGTCTGCTGTATTGGTAACGGTTATCTTGTTATGCGTAATTTCCATCCTGTCGCTTGCGGCAAACGGGCAGGTCACGTGGATACCGTATTTAGCGTCTGTCGCCCCTGCCATCACAATGGCGTTACGGGTTATCACATTGTGTATACCACCTCCGGATGAACTGCTGCGCTCCAATAAAACACCTGCGACATTTGCTGTTTCCGAGACCTCAAAGGTATTCCTTGATATTTGAATTTGAGCCGAAAACAGGTTGGCCTTCGACGAAATGCCATACGTTTGCTCGCCAAGGAAATAGTTGTTTGCGATATTCAGGGTATTGGAGCCAATTGCCAGAATACCGCTATAACCACAATCCTCAAAAAATGAACTGCCGAGGTAGAGGCCCGTCCCGGGTTGATAAACCCCTTTAACGATCAGCGTACTGTTTTCACAGAAAATACCTGTTGCGCTGGCATTATCTCCCGCAAGCCCAATCATACTGCGGAACGTACAATTTTGTACAACGACCGTTGATTTTGTAGCATGAATACCATAATGCATTCTGGCAAACGCATTGGCCGTAACGTCATATTTTCCAATTGATGCTACACATTTACTCAAAAGGATGCCAGCGTAAGATACTTCTCCCGGGGTTGGCGCCTGGCTGGGATAAGGGCCGTTCAATGGATCACTGCAAAGGAATGTATTGCCACTGAAATAATTGAAGTTCAGTCCTGTACTGCCCCCAGTAGGGCTTATATTTCTAATACCTACATAATTCCTGTTGAACCGGTTGCTGAGCAGGCTCAGAAAGGCATTGTCTTCTGCACTGATTGCATACTGTGCATCTTCTACATGGCAGGTATTGAGCGTCAGTTGGCCATGAGGTTTAACCACAATGCCGCGCCACATATCATCGCAAGCGTATAGTTTACTGCCATAAGCAAACATAGTCCGGTTTGCCTGGATAAAGATTTCAGCGCCGGGACCAAATTCAAGTACACAATTTAAAAAAATCAGCGTAGCATTTAAATGAAGTTTGCCGTTGATTCTAATCTTTTGCGAGGTCGTTATTGTAAAACCCAGCGTAGACGCATTGGTATTGCTGTTGATGTCCGTACCGATGGTAATGTCTGGTTCCTCTTTACCGAATAATTCACAAAGAGACACTTCATATTTTGCTTGAAATTCAGGCTTTTCAGAACATTCTTCCGGTATGAACTGTGCATTCATGGTCGTCGTCAGCAGCATCAGCAGTAGTATGGATAACGAGACAAGTAGGTTTGTTTTGTTTTCCAACAATACGTTAACAAATCGGGGGGGGGGAATTCCCTTTGAACATTTTTGAAGTCATGGCAAAAGTATTTAATAGCGTGAACAAATCAAGTCAGCGCCGTCATCGGGCAGCTAAGTGTAACCAACGCTAATACTGTGCGCGTGGTCAGATATTTATGTTTGTTCAAAATAAATGCAGACGCCTGTTTCAAAGCAAAAGCAGGCGATGTACAAGAGGTAGGATATTTAAAGCTTACAAATTACAACTTTCTAATGAGGAGAAAAAACTTTTGTAACAAAAGTCTGGTGGTTGACAAAATTCCAGAAGTTAAAATACTTTAAGATGGTGAGTGAGGGTGTCCCTTTAAAAGACGCCCTCACTCGTTTCCACGCAGCTATCGAACTATAAAGACAGGCACTAATTACAGCCCATCTGCGCCTGCGACACCGCATCATTATTCGGAAAACACAACCCGGACATGACCTGCTCAGGCACGTAGCGCTGCAAATTCGGATCCCTCAACCCATCGCGGATAAAAGCGACCAAGTCTTTTTTCTCTTCTTCGTTCAAACCCAGCGGGTGGAAAAACAGCGAAATCTGGCTTGCAGGCACCCTCGGGTTTTCGTGGACGCCGTTGTTGAAGTACTCGATCACTTCTTCCAGCGTTTGTTTGCTGCTGCCGTGGAAATAAGGCCCCGAATCGCCGAGGTTGTAGAGCTGCGGCACCCGAAATTTGTATAAATCATCTGGGTTTCCGGTAAAGCCACCCCGACCCAGGTTGCGCAAATCGGCTTGCGAAGTTTTTAGACCTCCGTTTTCAAACAAATCTT
>JBJXFD010000484.1:0-13772 GCA_046153985.1 Saprospiraceae bacterium | reverse complement strand
CCAAAAACCGCAAAAGGAATGGCAAACAGATACTTGCCTAAGCCAAGAATGGAATTCATAAATCGTGTGTTTAGTTGGTTAATAAAATCGTTTTGTTTTGATGTATAGACATCTGCTTTCAAAGGTAAAATTATAGTTTGCATTGTAATAATATAGCAGAATGTTTTTTACGTAAAACAACCATTGTTAGCTCGATTATTCCAATTCCTGACATAACGGCAAAACGGCCACAACGAAAAACCGAGGTTTTGAAGCCTCGTACGTTGTGACCGTTTTGTGGTTATGCGGGAAAATGCCGTCATACGGGCATGGCGTCTCGCTTTGCGCCCTCTGCGCTCCCTTGGCGCCCTCGCGGGAAAGGGTCTCGCAAAGGACGCAAAGGAGATGCCGGGTATTCAATTTCAATCAGGGCCGATCATTGCCTTGCAACACCACTCGCTTTGTTGCATCCTTCAATCCGTCCGATTGCACCCGAATGAGGTAAATGCCGTTCTTATAAGCCGAAAGATCGAGTTGTTCAGTTGTCGTCTCTGCGGCGTCCACCTCGATCACCTTCAGCGCTTTGCCTTGCATATCATACACTTCCAGCCGCACCGCCTGATTGGCGTAAGCCTTCAGATCTACCGTAACTTCACCTGTGGTTGGATTGGGATAAGCCTCAAAATCAGGCGCGGCGGCGTTCACCGTAGCAGGGGCATCCGGCGTGGCCAATGGTATTGTGCCGCCCGTTATGCTCACATTCGTAAAAGTGGCCGTCACGGTACTGTTTCCAGTTGCATTGGTTGCGACTAAGCCAACCTGAATGCAGGCGCTCATCGCGATGTTCTGCGCACCGACAAAAGCCCAGGCTTGCCCGTTGGGGGACAAATACATACTGAACTGGTTGCCCGTCCGCACGATGCGGAGCCAAAAGCGATTTTGGCTTGCAAGCTGCTGTGGCATAGCCTGTCCGCCCGTTGTGGTGCGGAACTCCTGGCGGTTCAGGCTGCTCAGGTTGGTGACCAACTGCGCTTTTTTTGCCCCCGCGTCGTTGCTTTCGCGCATAGCGATGCCCGCCCATCCCATCGCTCCGGAAATGCTGGTCACTTGAGCCGTAATGCTGCCGTCGCCGCATAGCGTGCGTTGGGCAAAAGCCGCCGCGTCGCTGTTGAAATTGGTCGAATAGCAGTTGGTGCTCGTGGCAGTCCACACGCCGTTGGCGGGGTTGTAAGTGTTGTTGCTGCCATTGGCGCAGTTCACCCCGTTTGGATTTTGAATCCAGCCGCAGGGCAGGCCATTCACGGTGACCTGGCTGGTGCAGGTGGACTTATTTCCATTGATATCGGTCACGGTAGCTGTTACGGTGACGGTTTGACCAATCTGGGCGCAGGTAATAACTGAAGGAGAAAGGTCTATACTGGCCACTCCGCAATGGTCGGAGGCATCCACGAGGTCATCGGCGTTTAGAACAAGCTGCGTTTCGCCATTGAAGGTGAGGGTTTGCGGAAAGCACTGTGCCACCGGCAGCGTGTTGTCAACTTTGGTGATGGTGAAGCTGCACTGGGAGGTGTTGTTATTTGCATCGGTTGCGGTCAGTATGGCAGTGATGCTACCAGCGCCGGAAACCGGGAAACCAGGAGGCGCCAATTGGGTTACGCTGCTGACCCCACAAGCATCGAAAGTGGTGGAGAGCAGGCGATAATCGGGTATTGTTGCAGTGCAGTCCGAGGTCAACTCGAGTGTTTGAGTGGGCGGACAAACGACGAGCGGTGGGGTATTGTCCACTTTGGTGACGGTGAATGTGCAAGTAGTTGTGACGCCGTTTGCAGCAAAAACCCTCAACGTGACCGTCATATCGCCTCCGTCAGAAACAACGGTTCCAGCTTCAGGAGACTGTGTGACGGTGATCTGGCCGCAGTTGTCGCTTACCTGGGTAGCCAGACCGGTATAATCTGGCAAAACACCGGAGCAGTTGGCGCCAAGCGCCAGGGTTTGGTTGCCGGGGCAAGTGATGGTGGGGGCGATTTCATCTATTACGGTCACTGTAAGGGTGCATCTTTGGACATAAAAATCACTGGCATTTTCGTCCACTTTGTTGCGGACAACAAATATGATGCCTTCATTGACGCCAAGATCGGCACAATCGAATTGGCTCTTTGTTAAAAAATACTGCATGGCTGTGCCGCAGCTCTGGGATACGGAACCGCACATGGCCGGAGTCAGCGTTGCGACACCGGTTGCGTCTAAGGAAAGGGTGACGTTATTCAGGCAATTAAGCGAAAAAGGCGGCTGATAAAAATTGTCGTCCGTGTTGAATTGGAAGCCATTAGTGACAGGCGCGCCGATCAGGTAATCCAGGTCAGAAAGCAATTGAGTGCGATCCACCAGGTTTAGACCGCTCATAATTTCATTAAGCGAAACGGGAGCCGACGCTGCAGCTACCTGAAAGTTGATGTCTGCGAGCAACTCCTGCAATTCTGAAACTTCCATGGCCTTAACGGCGATGCTGGTAGCCGCTATTACGCCAATTGCCACAGGCGGAGCCAGATTCACAACCACATTGTAAGTGCTGATAGCAGACGCAAGCGGAATAAGCCCATCAGCAGCCAAACCGAATAAATAGGAAGAAAGTGCAGAAGTAGTAGCGACATAGGATGCCCCTAACGCAACAGAAACGCCAATGAAAGTAGAGCCGACGATGGCGTTATTCCGGTATCCGAAAGAATTTGCTGCTACCGTGTAGTCCGCTGTCAGATCTGCCTGGGTGCCTTGCAACTGATAAATTTCCGGCCACACGAATCCACCCGCATCAATGTTGGCAATCAATTGTGAAAAGCCCATGGTTTCGGTTGCAAATTGTTCTGAATAGGCCGTCCACGCTGCCGTGATGCGATTGGCATGATCTAACCGAACCGCCCGAACCTTTTCTTCGTATTCAGAAACGGCCTGATTCGTTTCGGGCGACCAGGTATTGCGGTTAATGAGCGGCAGCACTTCGGTAATGTATTTGCGTACCATAAGTGCGAGATCAACCCGATGCCCCGGGTTATTTAAATCAAACCGGATGAGCAATTCATCTACTTGACCAGCGCCCGCTTCGGCGGCAATGGCCTCGCGGATAAAGGTAAAATAGGGTTCTGTATTTTCAGGATTTAGCCCTACGCGCTCGATCAATCCTTTTTTGAAGATCGTGCCATATACGGGGGCACAGGTGATCTCCAACGCTCCATCAGCTATCCGCTCGAAGTTCCCCGATGCGGGGGTCAGTTCATTTGGCAATGGCGATAGGATCCATTCTCTGCCGACAACGCCCCCAATGGTACAATAAAGCGGATTACCACTGCCGGGGTTGTTGTTCATATTGATGATCAATCCCGCATTGGATCTGTGCGCAATAATAAAAGAATTGTTGTTCCTGATCAATTGCCAATGGGAATTGGTTCCGGTGGATGTTGTCATGATAAGCTCAGAGCCGCTCCCTCCTCCGGCTGGAAGGGCTAAGTACATCTTGGTCAAGGTGTTGTAAATGCGATAATACCCCCCGCCGGCAGCCTGAAATTGCCACAGAACGGAAGCATTGGCGTTTTTGATGTGTACCGCAGGCGTTCCTTCCGTAAGGATGCCATTGTCGCTAAAAAAATGACGGTTGGAATTACTGATGATGCCGTACCGGCTGCCTCCGGGTAAAGCCAGGTTGAAGGCGAACTTTTGTTCTTCAGACGGATCCGCATTTGGGCTGTCTGCGACGAGTTGCCCTGAAGCATTAATTTCCAGTACGAGATCAGGCCCACCCTGGCTCATGCGGGAGCGCAATTTATACCACCCCGGCTGTAGCGTAGGCACAAGCCTGAATTGTTGCGGATAGATCAGCCCGCCTTCTCCCTCGATTAACGGAGCCAGGGTCACCGCAACGCCCGGTACATTGCCCTGTACCGTGAGGTATTGGCCGGTGCTCTGGCTTTTGATGTGAAACCAGCGGATATCTGAAGTCCACCATTTGTTGTCTTTTGGGCCATCGTCTATTACGAAAGTGCTCGAACCATTAATGGTGTTGTTATCCCCAAACAAAATATTACCTGATGCCCGCACGAGCGGGTTGTTGTCTTTTTTGCTGGACAAATGCCAGGCGCGGTCCACCATTTTGGCCTCTGTGAGTGCCGTTGCGCCGGAATCGAACTGCGCTTGTGAAGGCAAATAGGAAATAAACCAGCACAACGCTGCAAATAACAGATGGATGACCGGGTTCTTTTTCATGGCTCATAATGTTTGATGTAAAAAATGCCGCAACAACTAAGAGCTTGTTTGGGATTTCCTGATTGAGCGAGAGTGAGGAAATTTTGTTTTAGACAAGGTGAATTTTGCAGACATAGCCGGCAGCTATGTTGAAAAAATTCAACGTAGTATAAAATAAAATTTGCCACTCGCAGCCAATTGAGGAATTCCCCAACAAGCTCTAATATTGCGTTCAGCCACAAAAATGCAGGGTAATGGCCCGCAACCCGGGGTACCATTTGTTCAGAGGAGTGGTGTATTTGTTCAGGAGGGAGGAGTATTTGTTCAGATAGGGAGACTATTTGTTCAGGCCTTGTGGAGACCGGCTTATGTGTCTCTTAATTCATAGGGCTTTGTCCGCAACAAAAAATCTTTCAATGCCCCTTCCGCCGGCAATTGTTCCATATAGTGCCCGACCAAACTTAGCTCCTTCACCGCGCCGGTGGCGTAGCGCACGACCGCTTCGTTTCTCCAGGTGCAAAGGATGATGCCAACCGGTGGGTTGTCGCCTTCTGCCAGGCTGTTTTCGCGGTGGGCACGGAGGTGAAAATTCATCCGCACGGCGTCTTCGGGTTTGAACCGGTGGGTTCTCAGGACGACCAAAACGGGACATTTCAGGATGCGGTGGTAAAACAGCAGGTCAATTTTGTAGTGGCGCGCACCCGTCAGAAAACTTTTTTGCCGGGCCTCGAAGCAAAAACCGGTATTCAGACCGAGCAGGAATTGTTGCAGGCGATCGAGCAGGGCATTTTTTAGGTTCATTTCGCCGGACAAAGTTTTGAATAGCGCAGCAGCAGGCAGCGTCCAGGCATCAGCATCTTCCGACAGTGCCTGAAATTGCTGGGCGGTGCGACTCTCTTCAGCGAGCATTTCGGAAAGTTTTGCAATTTCAGTTGCCAACTGCGGGTGGGTCAAATAAAACTCCCGGCACCAGGCCAGGCTGGTTGGCGACGTGCCTTGCAGACCTCTTCTGGCTAATTCTTCAGCAAGGCGGTGCAGCAACCGGTCGCCGTATTGAGCATAGTCAAAGCCTTTTTGTTCAAATTCCACGAGGTAGTGTCCGGTCAGCCAGTCGCGAATCACTAAACTTTGGCTTAGGACGCCTGCAACGCGCTGTTTGAACAAGAGGTGCGTTTGGCGCAGTAGATGATGGAGGGTCTCAAAGTGCATGCTTCGGGTATTTATTGTTTTGTAAAAATTGAATACAAACCCCTGCAGATTGCTGCGCCTTTTGAGGCAGTAATCCGAATTGATGCACGTTGTTCAAATGAATTTAGAAAAAGGAAAAAAGAATAGTGGGGTGAAGATAACAACAAAATTGCGTATCGTAAAATTATTGTTGTGTTTTTTTTAGCCTGCTAGCTATTCCGACGCGTCAGAACACCCTGGGGCTAATATTGCCCGAGCTTTGCCCGCCCTTCTTCAAACCTCCCCCATCCGCTTCCACTCCCTGATTAAAAAATCGCGTAGCACACCTTCATCAGGCAATTGCAGCAAGTAGTTGCTGACAAAAAGCGGGTTGTCGAGCGCGCCGGTGGCGTAACGCACGACCGCTTCATTTTTCCAGGTGCAAAGGATGATGCCGATAGGCGGGTTGTCGCCTTTCATCAGGATATTTTCCCGGTGGTAATTGAGGTAAAAGTTCATCTGTCCGGCGTCTTCGGGTTTGAATGGACGGGTTTTTAAATCCACCACTACATGGCATTTCAGGATACGGTGGTAAAACAGCAGGTCAATTTTGTAGCGGCGCTCATCAATCAGAAAGCTCTTTTGCCGGGCTTCGAAGCAAAATCCGTTACCCAGTTCAAGTAAAAATTGCTGTAAGTGATCGAGCAGGGCTTTTTCAAGGGTGCTTTCCGGGAAGGCTTCTTCCATTTTTAACTCCAGAAACTCGAATACATAAGACTCCCGGATGAGGCTGGCAGGATCGGGGAAGCTGCCGGCTCCCTGGATTTGCGCCAGCAGCGCTTCCTTATTGAACGAGAGGCCGGTCCGCTCGTATAGGAGGCTGCCGACCTGGCGGTGAAGCTGACGACGTGACCAGTCTCCTTTAATACATTCCACCTCGTAAAAAAATCTTTTTACCGGATCATCTACTTTTAGCAATTCTACAAAATGGGTAAAAGACAGTTTTTTCAACAATTGCTCAGCGGGCAATTGCCATACCAATAAATCTTCAGCCAGTGGCTGAAGATTTGTTTCGGTTGACAGGTGGTTCTTGGCCACATTAGCCAACTGCGGATACGTCAGATAAAACTTCCGGTACAACGTCAGGTTTGTATACGACATGCCTTTCATGCCGCCGGCAGTCAGTTCGTCCGAGAGCCGGTAAAGCAGCCGCTCGCCGTATTGAGCATAGTCCTGACCGTGCTGTTCAAATTCTACAAGGTAATGTCCGATCAGCCAATTGCGGACAACTAAACCCTGACTAATGGCCGACACTGCCCGTTGCTGAAGCAGGTCGTGCGTTTGGCGGAGTTGGTGGAGAAGGTTTTTGAAATTCATAAAACTCGTGCATATGGTTAAAAAAATACAAGACCATTTTCCACGGAAAAATCTGCCGCGAGACGGCGAAATAATCCGGAATTTGCACGTTGTCCAAAGAGTTGAAAAAGAATAGTGGCGCAAAAATAAAAACAAATTTGTTTATTGTCTAATTATTGTTATAAAATTTTTGTATTAAATAATTCGCCAAACAAATTCGCTTTTACCAAAAGGAAACATCGTATTTTCGCACCGTGAATGCATTAGAGCAATTGTTGCTTCGCTACAGCGAAAGCCCGCAAGTGCGCCGCATGGCGCAGAACTTAGAAATCCTTGACTCGCCCCGGTTTCAACTATCGGGAATGAGCGGATCGCAGGAATGCTTTGTCCTGTCTGGACTGTACCGCGCCCGCCCCTGTAGCCACCTCTTCATCGCCGACGACAAGGAAGAAGCCGCCTACATACAAAATACACTGGCCAACCTCCTCGACAAAAAGCCGGTTTACTTTTTCCCGGATTCGTTTAAACGACCCACCAACTTCGAGGCGCTGAACAACACCAACGTGTTGCAGCGCACCGAAACCATCAATAAAATTGCCACGTCCGTCGCCAATGGCGAAATAGTGGTCACCTACCCGGAAGCGCTGTTCGAGCAGGTGGTATCGCCCGCCGCTTTGGAGGCCGACCGCATTGATTTGACCGTCAATGAAACGGTACAGGTAGACACCATCTTTGAAATACTGTTGGAATACGGCTTCCGGCGCGAAGATTTTGTGTACGAACCCGGGCAGTTTTCCGTGCGCGGCGGCATCGTGGACATTTACACCTACGGAAACGAATACCCCTACCGCGTTGAACTGTTCGACGACCAGGTGGAAAGCATCCGGACGTTTGACCCGCTGACGCAGTTATCGGTGCAAAAAATCGGGCGGGTGTCCATCATTCCGAACATCAATACCAAGTTTTCCAAAGCGCAAAAAACGGCTTTGTTCGAGGTGTTAAAACCCGAAACGGTCATCTGGGTGCGCGATTTTCAGCAAATCATTGAGCGGCTGCAAACCTGTTTTGAAAAAGCTGCCGAATTCCGGAAAACGGTTTCCCTGATTGACGAAAGCGAGCTCGCCGAAATTTTTCGCTCCGGCGCTTTCACCACCCCCGCCGAGGTGGTGGCGGGCATCCAGCGTTTTTCGATTTTATTTTTGAAAGACGTGCCCGCAGAATTCAAACTGTCTGAAACCGTCGTGTTCAAAGCCGGCCCGCAGCCTGTTTTCAACAAACACTTCGAGCTGCTCATCAAGGATCTGACCAAAAATGCGGAGCAACGCATCAGCAATTTCATTTTTACAGAGAACCCCAAACAGATTGAGCGTTTCTACGCCATTTTTGAAGACCTGCAAGCCAATGTGCAGTTCCAGCCGGTCACAAAAGCCATCCATCTCGGGTTCATTGACCTGGACCTGAAAGTGGCGTGTTACACCGATCACCAGATTTTCGACCGTTTCCACCGCTACAAGCTGCGGCAGGGCTTCACCCGCGACGTAGCTTTGAATGTGAAGCTGCTGAACGAATTGCAGCCCGGCGATTTTGTCACGCACATTGACCACGGCGTTGGCAAATTTTCGGGATTGGAAAAAATCAACATCAACGGCCACCAGCAAGAATCGGTGCGGCTTTTTTACAAAAACAACGACATCCTTTACGTCAGCGTCCATTCGCTGCACAAAATAGCGCGCTACGTCGGCAAAGACGGCACGGAGCCGCAACTGAGCAAACTCGGTTCGGAAGCCTGGAAAAACCTCAAAAACAAAACCAAAAAACAGGTCAAGGACATCGCCGGAGAACTCATCAAACTCTACGCTAAACGCCGCGCTTCGGTGGGCTATGCCTGCGCACCCGATGGCTACCTGCAAAACGAGATGGAGGCCTCTTTCATTTACGAAGACACGCCCGACCAACTCAAGGCCACCAACGATGTGAAGGATGACATGATGAAACCCTACCCGATGGACCGCCTCATCTGCGGCGATGTGGGTTTTGGGAAAACAGAAGTGGCCATTCGCGCAGCGTTCAAAGCGGTGACCGAAGGCAAGCAGGTGGCCGTGCTGGTGCCGACCACCATCCTCGCCCTGCAACACCACAAGACCTTCACGGAACGGCTCCAGGAGTTCGGCGTCACCATTGACTACGTGAACCGCTTTCGCTCGGCAAAAGAGAAAAAACAGGTCTTTGAGAACCTGAAAAACGGCAAAATCGAGATCATCATCGGCACGCATGCATTGCTGAGCAGTGAAGTGCAATTTAAAGACCTGGGGCTGCTGGTGGTGGACGAAGAGCAGAAATTCGGCGTTTCCGCCAAGGAAAAACTGCGCAACCTGCGGGTAAATGTGGACACGCTGACCCTGACGGCCACACCGATTCCGCGCACCCTGCAATTTTCGCTGATGGCCGCGCGCGACCTGTCGGTCATTCGCACCGCGCCGCCCAACCGACAACCCATCCACACCGAAGTGCGGGTGGCAAACGACGAATTGATCCGCGACGCCATTTATTACGAAGTCAACCGAGGCGGACAGGTGTTTTTTGTGCACAACCGGGTCAAAACCTTGCAGGAAACTGCCGCGCATATCCGGCGGCTCTGTCCGGACATTGACGTGGCGGTGGCGCACGGACAAATGGAGGCACACCAGTTGGAGGAAACCCTGCTTGCTTTCATTGACCGCCAGCACGACGTATTGGTGTGTACCAACATCATCGAAACCGGCCTCGACATTGCCAACGCCAACACCATCATGATTTACAACGCGCACCAGTTTGGCATGAGCGACTTGCACCAGTTGCGGGGTCGGGTGGGGCGTTCCAATAAAAAAGCGTTTTGCTACCTGTTCAGTCCGCCGCTTTCCACCCTGTCCTCCGATGCCCGCAAGCGCCTGCACACGCTGGAGGAGTTTTCCGAGTTGGGCAGCGGCTTCTCCATTGCCATGCGCGACATGGATATCCGGGGCGCGGGCAACCTGCTGGGCGCAGAACAAAGCGGATTTATTTCTGAAATCGGGTTTGAAACCTTCCAGCGCATTTTGGATGAAGCCATCCAGGAGTTGAAGGAAAATGAGTTTCGGGACCTTTTCAAAGAAGATTTGGAAAAGGATCGGAAATTTGTGCGAGACGTGCAAATCGAAACCGATGCAGAAATGTTGCTGCCCGATGCCTACGTGGAGAGCACTCAGGAGCGCCTGAGTCTGTATACAGAGCTTGATGCCATAGAAAACGAAGAAGGCATTGTAAAATTCGAAGAAAAATTGGCCGACCGCTTTGGCCGCCTGCCCAAAGAAGCGAAAGAATTGTTTGAAGGGCTGCGCTTGCGCTGGGTTTGCAAAAGCTTAGGATTTGAACGCGTTGTGCTGAAAAACAATAAGTTGCGCTGTTATTTTGTAGAAAATCCGCAGTCTCCTTACTACGAAAGCGCCGTTTTTAAGCACATCCTCAGCTATGTGGCCGAAAAAGGAAAAGCGCAGGGCTTGAGCCTGAAACAATCCAACCGCAGCCTCATTCTGGTGCGCGATGAGGTGAAAGGATTGCGCGCTGCGACGCACTTATTGAAGCAAATTGAGCAAACTTTACCCGTTTCAGGGGTTTAGGTAAAAATATTTTTCCCTATTTGAACCCTCCTGCATAACTTTGACGGTCATCCTGCGTATGACTGAGGTATCTGTCAAAACGGTCGGAATGCCGACGCAGTCGTATTTAATGGACGCAAAATCATTGGATTGTCCTGTATTGGACGTAAGTTTGCTTTTAGTGAAAATATCAAAACTATCGCTTATGAAGTGGCATTTTACACTTGGTGTTTTTTTATTCCTGCTGACCTCTTTCAGCGCACAGGGGCAGTTATCCTGCCAGTACCGGCTGGATTTGTTCGACAGTTTTGGCGACGGCTGGAATGGCGCCTCGCTGACCATCGAAATAAACGGCGTCCCGACGGTTTACACCCTGAACGGTTTTGACGACGACGGTATCTTCCGGTCTTTCGATATCACAATAACAAGCGGCGATGTGGTTACTTTCAACTATACTGTAGGCAACTGGCCTACAGAAGTAACCTATTTTTTCTACGATGCCGACAATATCCTCTTGTTCAACGATGGCCCCGGGCCTGCAGCGGGCGAAGTATTCTCTGCCACCCTGGAATGCCCGGCGTGTCCGGCAGTGCCGCCTTCCACCGTGTCGGTGGATGATGTGCGCGCGTTCCGGGCAGACCTCAGTTGGTTGTTTTCGGATCCGGACGGCGTTTATGTCGTGGAATACGATACGACCGGATTTACTCCCGGCACCGGCGCTACGGCATCCGTTGCAGACAATCATATCCGATTGAACGGTCTTGAGGAGCATACGCCTTATGATTTCTATATTTCCGTGCTTTGCTCCAATGGGGATACCAGCACGACGGTTGGCCCGTTCAGCTTTATGACGCTGTGGTCTGAAGATACGGGGATTTCGAATATCTCGACGCCGGAAACCGGATGCGGGTTAAGCTTTGAAGACATCACGGTAACGCTCCGCAATTATGGCGGTACGCCACAATCGCTCATCCCCTTCCAGTTCAGCATCAACGGGGTATTCATTCCGGTTGGCCAACCTATAGACGGTTTCTTTACGGGCGTGCTGGGCAAGGATAGTATTTATACCATTGAGTTTGATACGCCGTTTGATTTTTCGGAACCGGGCGAATACGAAATTCTCTCCTGGACGGAACTTCCCGGCGATTCAGACCTCACCAACGATACGACCCGGGTGCTGGTCACCAGTGTTCCGATCATTTCAGAGTTTCCGCACTACAACAATTATGAAGATGGCAAAGGCGGCTGGCGGGTAGGAGAAGGCTCTGTCAATTCTACCTGGGATTTTGGAACGCCTGCGAGCGCTGACCTTCCTGCCGCGGCCAGCGGCTCGAATGCCTGGGTGACCAACCTCACCGGCGATCATAACGACAGCGAGCTGTCTTATCTGATTTCTCCCTGCTACGATTTTTCAGGTTTTACAGAAGATCCGCGCCTGACCTTTTCGCTGTTCTTCGACGGGGAAGCCTGTTGCGACGAAGGCTGGTTAGAAATGCGACTTCACCCCGATTCTGCGTGGACCAAAGTTGGAACGAGCGGCACCGGCCTGAACTGGTACAACGATGCCGGCAACCAGTGGTGGGACGGCACCGGCGGATTCACCGGTTGGGCTACCGCTTATAATACGTTGACAGGCGTGGCTGGTTTCTCAAATGTAACCCTCCGCTTTGTTTTCTCTTCCGATCCTTCAGTAGTCAACAAAGGGATGGCCATTGACAACATCTTTATTTCCACGCCTTTGGCCAACGACCTTGGCGCGGTAACGACCAACCACACGGCAACGGGCATTTGTGGCGACGCACTGGATCAGGTCAGCGTTACGGTGCTTAACTTCGGATCCGTTACTCAAACAGGATTTGATGTTTCTTACCAGATAAACGGCGGAGCGGTTGTAACGGAAACAATTCCGATTAGCCTTGCAGCGGATCAACAGCTCACTTATACCTTTACCGTGCCTTTCAATTCTTCCGGCGCCGGCAGCTACGAAATTGTAGTCTGGACGTCCTTCCCGGATGATTTTTCACTGAATGACACCACGTCTTTCATCTTCTCAACCTCAATTGAACTGCCTTTTGTGGAAGACTTTGAAGGCGGGGCTTTGCCCGTTGGCTGGACGACAGAAGAATTCTTCGCGGTCTATGCCCCGGGCTCACACAACAACCCCACTTTCGTATTTGCAGACAACATCTACTCCGGCGATCAGACTTTGAATTTAACGACTTCCGTATATGGTCCGGTAGAAACTGGTGACAGCTTGTTGTTTGATTATCGCCTCACCTTGTGGTTTGCCGGCATTGACCCTTTTATCCCGGGTCCCGGAGATAAAATTGAAGTCTTCATTTCCACAGACTGCGGGGATACTTACACCCTGTTTCACACCATTGACGCTACGAACCATATCCCGTCAGCAGTTTTCCAAACGGTTCACCTCAGCTTGGACGATTACGCAGGTGAAAGCATCCGGGTCCGGTTTGTTGGCGCCTGGGGCAGCGGTGACTACTGGCTCGATTTAGACAACATCAATCTCAAGCGTTGCCCTGCATCTTTGGGGCTTACCGCAACTGCAACCGGCACCGCAGCCGGAGCAACCGACGGGCGCATCACGATCTCGGCAAACGATGGCCAGGCGCCTTACACCTTCCAGTGGGCCAGCGGCGCGAACAGCGGCACGGAGCTGGAAAACTTAGCGGCGGGCTTTTACACCATCACGGTAACCGATAAAGCAGGATGCAGTGATGTGGTGGCTGCCCAGGTGGATGTCGTCGTTGCGGCCAGCGAAATCAACCGCCTCATTGGCAATGTTCTCATCGCACCGAACCCAACTTCCGGCGACGCCCTGCTGAAAGTGACGTTCCGCGAAACCACGGACGCCCGCATCACCCTGCTCAACAACATAGGCCAGGTGCTGTTTGAAACGCGCGATGAAAACGTGCGTGAAGGCAACTACCGCTTAGACCTGAGCAACTTTGAAGGCGGGCTTTACCTGGTCCGGATTGTAGCCGGCGGGCAAGTACACACAGAGAAGTTGATTAAGATGCAATAAGCATTTTTTTAGCAATACATTTTCATTCTTGAAGAGGCATTCCGGACATCGGGATGCCTTTTCTATTTAGAGCTTGTTGGGAAAATCTCCCACAAGCTCTAAGTACCTGCCCGTTTAGCCAAGTGTCTGATTTTTAGAGTTCGAGAGCAAGGCATGCTAAATCCCAAAAACGGGAGTTTACTCAAGTAAATGACCGATTTTGGGATTTAGCATAACGCAGCTATCGAGCTATAAAAACAGACACTACATAAATTTAAACCATTTGGATAAATAAGTGTATCCTACAAAGAAACAACACCATTCACCCAACCACCACTTCAGCAGGATTATGAAAATAGGGATTGTTTGTTATCCTACCTACGGAGGCAGTGGCGTCGTCG
>JBJXFD010000013.1:0-17024 GCA_046153985.1 Saprospiraceae bacterium | reverse complement strand
GTTTCAGAGACCGAACTGACGCGGTCTCTGAAGGTTTCTGCGTGCAATAAATCTTCCTCTTTCAATTGCTTGATTATTTATTTACATTCACCGTATCCGGGGCAGTTGCAGTAGTTGTTTCTTCGACGTACAAGTCTCCTTGCGGTTCTTTAGCTCCCGGAGGATTGCTCCCTTTAATGGACTTGATGAAGCTCGCAGCCTGCGCCATTTGCGTGGGCGAAAGCTGGTCCTTCCACGAAATCATCCCTTTGTCGGGCCGGCCGTATTTGATGGTTGTGAAGATCTCTTTTAAAGACCCTCCATTGATCCAATAGTCGTCTGTAAGGTTAGGGCCAACGCCGCCGGCCATACTGCCACCATGCGCCATGTGGCCGGCAGCACATTTTTCACCGAAGATTTTTTTGCCCTGTTCGATATCAGAAGGCCCTAACATTACAACGCTGTTCTCATCCACTTTATTCGCCTGAGAGGACAAGCGGGCCGCGTCTTCAATCTCGGCCCGGGCTATTTCCATTTCGTATTCTTGTATCTGTAGCGGAGCGGATTCGCTGACGTGGTATCTCCACAAATATACGATCGCAAATAAAATCGTCAGCAGGAAACCTGCGGTGAACCACGGCGGCGTAATATTGTCCAACTCCCGAATGCCATCGTAGTTGTGGCCGGTATCCACGCTGCCTTCTTCTTCGAGGGGCTTGAAGCGGTTCATTTTATCCCATACCCGGCTGAACCAGCTTTTTTCAGCGACTCCAGTCTCGTTGACTGGCGTATAAGCAGCGCGGAAGAAATTGGATGTGAGCCTTGAAAACAATCCGATCAAAAATACCTCCACCACAATCACGAGCATCAACAGCCAGGTGTAGATATCAAACCCGGGCGCAATAGTGGCCGCAGCGGCCGGAGCCGCTGCGTCAGTTGTTTGTGCAGAAACAAGTTGTGAGCAGAACATCAGGAGCAATAACACCCCGAGTCCTTTATTCAAATTCGATTTATTTTTGCTGTTATCCAACTGGTCTTTTGCTGCCAAAAGCAAGGTTTGCCCAGTCATGTACAATGGCAGCAATAAGACCACCGCAATAATCAGCAAAACAGTATTTAATTCAAGCATGGCATTATTATTTTAGTTGTCATCTAAAGGAAAGTTTTCAATCCTTTTGATTTCATTTTTATCAATGCTGTAAACCCAATAGGTCACAAGAACAAAAAAGACCACGAACATGAGCAAAGAAATAATGGGGTAAATACTCACGCCCGTTATTTGCTCCAGATAGGTTGAGAATTTCATCTTGAGTTATTTTTTTTGACCTTCCAATTTGATGTCCTTGCCCAATCTTTGCAAATAAGCAATGATGGCAATGATTTCCTTGTCGGGCATGATTTCAATTTTGTTCTCTTTTAATCCGTCGGCAATCCCCTTGGCTTGTTTGTCTAAATCGTCGTTTGCGATGGCTTCATAGCCCTCCGGATAAGGAACACCCATCTTTCGCATGGCGTGAATTTTGGAGTTTGTGCTGCCTTTATCAATGTCTTTTTCAAACAAAAATGGATAAGGCGGCATAATGGATCCGGGCGCCATGGAAGTAGGGTCGAGCATGTGGTTGAAGTGCCAGCTGTCGCCGTATTTTCCTCCGATTCGCGCTAAATCCGGCCCCGTTCTCTTACTCCCCCACTGGAATGGGTGGTCGTATACAAACTCCCCTGCTTTGGAATATTCCCCGTACCGTTTCACTTCATACCGGAAAGGGCGGATCATCTGGGAGTGGCAGTTATAGCATCCTTCCCGGATGTAAATATCCCTTCCCTGCAATTCAAGCGGGGTGTAAGGTTTGACCGACGAAATCGTCGGAATATTTTCTTTTACTAAGAACGTGGGAACCAATTCCACCAGACCTCCGATGCCCACTACAACTAAACTCAGTGCCAACAACAAAAGGGGTTTCCTTTCAATAAAACTGTGCCAGATGGAATTGGCGGGAGCGCGGTATTCCTTCACCAATGGCGCCGCTTCCGCTTCTTCTTTTGCTAAAAAAGTACCTGCTTTTGCGGTTTTCATTAAGTTATATACCATGATGATCACCCCGGCCAGGAAGATCGTGCCCCCAATAGCTCTGATAATGTAGAAAGGAACAACCGTCTGAACCACATCTATAAACTGGTACTGCAATTGTCCTTCCGGCGTGAACGCTTTCATCATGAAATACGAGCGGAATGCGCTCCAGTACATCGGTACCGCATACAGAATAATCCCCAGCGTTCCGACCCAGAAATGTTTAGACGCTAATTTTACAGAATACAATTTGGTGCTGAACAATCTGGGAATCAACCAGTACATCATGCCAAAGGTCAAAAATCCGTTCCAGCCCAATGCGCCGATATGCACGTGCGCTACTGTCCAGTCGCTGTAATGCGAAATGGCATTGACATTTTTCAAAGACAACATGGGGCCTTCAAACGTACTCATGCCGTAACAAGTAACGGCTACGACGAAAAACTTCAGCACAGGATCTTCCCGTACCTTATCCCAGGCGCCGCGCAGGGTGAACAAACCATTCAGCATACCGCCCCAACTCGGCAAAATCAGCATGATAGAAAATACGGTTCCCAAAGATTGCGCCCAGTCGGGAAGCGCTGTGTACAACAAGTGGTGAGGGCCCGCCCAGATGTACAGGAAAATTAAACTCCAGAAGTGGACGATACTCAGGCGGTAAGAGTAAACCGGGCGGCCGGCTGCTTTGGGCAGGAAGTAATACATCAAACCCAAATACGGCGTGGTCAGGAAGAACGCCACCGCATTGTGCCCGTACCACCACTGCACAAGTGCATCCTGAACCCCCGCATACATCGAGTAGCTTTTCATGAATGAAACGGGGAACTCCATGGAGTTGACGATGTGCAACATGGCAACCGTTACCCAGGAGGCAATGTAAAACCAGATCGCTACATAAAGGTGCCTTTCTCTTCTGGTGAGAATCGTACCAAACATATTGACCCCAAAAACTACCCAAACTAAGGTAATCAGGATATCAATCGGCCATTCCAGCTCTGCATATTCCTTACCGGTGGTAAATCCCATCAATAAGGTAACCGCAGCGCAAACAATGATAAACTGCCAACCCCAAAAGTGAATTTTGCTCAGCGTATTATTCCACATGGGCGTTTTTACCAGCCGTGGAAGAGAATAATACACTGCAGTAAATATCCCGTTGCCCACAAAAGCAAAAATGACTGCGTTGGTGTGAACCGGACGAAGCCTTCCAAAAGCTAAATGTGGAAAATATTCACTGAAATTAAAGACGGGAAATGCCAATTGAAAAGCCGCTATTACGCCCAAAAGCATTCCCACGACACCCCAAAATATACATGCTATCGCAAATAATTTAGGGATTTTGTTATCGTAATAAAATTTCTCCAAACTCATAGCAGAGTTACTTTTTGTTAGTTTTTTGATCAAATAAAATCCTTTGTGCCGGGCTTTGGTCGTCATCAAATTGCCCGTCTCTGACGCTCCATAAAAAAGCGACTAAAAATCCACCTGAAATGCAGATGCTTACAATCAATAATATGATGAGGACACTCATTGCGTTAAATTAATCAGGGTTAGATAATGGGTGATTGAACGGTTCCTTTATTCCATGGCGTTTAGCTGCCCATTCGGTTAAGCCATACGTCAACAAAATGATGGTTATCGAACTGCAAGGCATCAGGATGGCGGCAACGACCGGGGATAAAATGCCCTGAACGGCAAAGTACAGGCCAATGACATTGTAAATTGCCGAAATTGCAAACGTGAACAAGACAATCTTTTTACCGGTTATGGCATATTGAATAAAGGCATCTAATTGGGATAATTTTGAGGCTTCAATAATCCCGTCGGAAGAGGGCGTAAAATTATTGCCGGCATCCACAACTGCTATCCCTAAATTGCTCTGCTTCAATGCGCCCGCGTCGTTCAGTCCGTCTCCGATCATCATCACTTGCCGGTCGTGTTTGCTTTGCAATTGGCTGATGTATTCCAATTTTTCCTGCGGACTCCGGTTAAAAAGCACTTCGCTATCTTTTCCCAATAAATCCTCAATATGATGCAGCTCGGTATCATTATCCCCTGATATGAGCGACAGGGTATATTTCTTTTTAAGGGATTGAATCAGTTTGGTTACGCCAAATCGATATTTATTGGAAATAATAAATTCCCCCACAATTTCGCCATCAATGAAGACCACCACTTTCGTTCCGGGTTTTTCGACCTGGTACGCACCTCCGATGAATGCAGGAGACCCCAGTTTGACGTGGCGCTCTTCCACCCAGCCTTCAATACCCTGGCCGTCAACCTCTTTATAATGAACAACTTCTGATCGATTTTTTTCATTCAGGAACCCGGCTGCCAGCTTGCTCGCAGGGTGCGACGACTGGTTGAGCAGCGAGGCTACGATCCGTCTGTATTGCTCTGACAATATTTTTCCGGTGTATCGGACATTGGCGCCGTTTGTTTGCGTGATCGTGCCAGTTTTATCCAATACAATATGGTTTATTTTTGAAAGCCTTTCGATCATTTCGGGAGACCTCAGATAGAATTTATTTAAACCGAATATTCTGAGGATATTCCCGTTGGTATAATTTTCAGAAAGCAACAAGGCGCATGGGCAGGCGACAATCAAAACCGTGGTAATGGCATTCCACATCAGGGTTGTTTCTTCCTTGCCGTACCAATAAAACCCGGCGCCAAATCCCAATGCCAGCACCACGTAGGTGAAATATTTTCCAATGGTATCGTAAGTGCTTTTTTTAATCGGTTCTTTTTTAGTAAAGACCGGGTTGTTCCATAAATTGGTTAAATAGCTTTGAGAAACTTCTTTTACGACAATTAATTCCAATAATCCTTCTAATTGTTTGCCACCAGCGTAAATTATTTCTCCAATATTTACCTGCACTGGAAGGCTTTCACCACTTACGAAACTGTAATCTATTTTTGCATTTCCTTTTGATAAAATAGCATCTACCGGAATAATTTCATTGGAATAAATTTGAATAAGGTCATTTTCTTTAACTTTTGAAATCTCTATTGGTGTGATGCAGCCGTCTTTTACGACATTGAGGGCGATGGGGAAAAATGATTTGTAATCCCGGTCAAAAGAGATGGTTTGGTAGGTCCGCGCCTGAAGCCATCTTCCAATCAACATAAAAAAAACGATGCCGCTCATGCTATCCAAATAGCCACTACCTGTTCCGCTGGATATTTCAAACAGACTTCTGAGAAATGTAATCGCCAGAGCCAACGCAACCGGCAAGTCTATATTGAGGTATTTGTTTTTAAGGCCATTCCAGGCGGAGGTAAAAAACTCGGTAGCCGAATAAAATAAAACCGGCAAAGACAACAAAACGATAATGGTTTGCAAAAGGAAAGCAACTTTGGGGTCTACCGTATTGGAAACCGCAAAATAATCTGCAAAGCTCATCATCATGATATTGCTGAAACAGAATCCCGCAACGCCGATTTTGTACCAGCGCGTCCGATCCGTTTTGCTTCCAGCTTTCGACGAAATTTCATTCAAACTCAAATGCGGCTCGTACCCAATTCCGTCAAGGGTTTCAACTACTTTCCGCAAAGAAGTGGCCTGGTGATCAAAAACAATAAAAACCTCTTTTTTCGGAAAATTAACCCTGGAAGTAATAATGCCTTCGTCGACCTTCTGGATATTTTCCAGCAACCACAAACAACTGCTGCAATGGATTTGCGGGAGATAAAACGTTACATGGCTTTGTTGCTGATTTGAGAAATGGATGAGTTTTTTCTCAATATCCGCATTCTCCAGAAAGGCGTATTTTTCTTTCCGGGAAACCTTGTTTTGGGCCAATCCCGGCTTTTCATTTAAATCATAATACGTGCATAAATCGTAGTCATTGAGTATTTCATATACCGTTTTACATCCCGTGCAACAGAAGTGTTTATCATCTATCGCGATAGATTGATCAGGCACTTGATTGCCGCAGTGATAACAGGATAATATGGTATTCGCGTTACTCATTGTTATGCAAATGTCATTTATTGTTTTTTTTAAGAATTTGTAGTTTTTTATTTGGCTTTTTCGGAATATGGTCTAATAAAAAAATCAGAATTTTAATACCTTTTTATCTTTTTTTAGGTTAAAAAATATCTACTGGTTTCGCAGGAAAAATTTTCCTGAATCCAATTTTTCATTAAAATCTCCTAACGTATTATTTTCAATCATCTTGATCAGGTTCTTTTTGATTTCCTTGTATTCAAAATGAACCGGACAAGGATTTTTTTCAGAACAAGCCTTTAATCCCAAGACACAATCAGTGTATATTTTATCTCCATCCATCGCTTTAACAATGTCGGAAATTGAATTTTTTAAATCCTCATTGTCCATGTAAAAGCCTCCATTCGGCCCTTTCACGGAATGTACCAATCGTTTCCGTCCTAGTTCCTGCATTATTTTTGCAATAAAATGCTCCGGCGCATCGGTGCTTTTTGCAATGTCTTTTACACTCACACGTGATTGATCCTTTGATTTTTGGGCCACAAAAATCATTGCCTTGATTGCATATTCACATGATTTTGAAAACATAGGTTATTGGTTTCTATTTAAAGTGTCTGTCAACATTACTCTGTCCATCGAACAGGGTATACACCTTTCCTCCATCGAACTGGGGCGACAAGGGGGCATTTATTGCCGTCTTGTTATCCGTTCGTTGCTTTACGATGCAAAGATAAAGGCTTCATTTAAAATAAAAAGAGTTTTTTATCTTTTTTTAATCAGCAGGTGCCTTTTTTAAAAAAAATTAGCATAATAATTTGATTATCAATGTTATTTAAAAATAAAAAAACAATCATCATCCAAAACATTGCTAAACCGCACCCCTTATCCATAAAAGAACCGGCCCTGAATGCATGCACATCCAAGGCCGGTTCTACTTTTTCATCAGGTACTATTTACTACACCGCTGCCTCAGCCGCTTTTTGATAATACCCCGCCGCCAATTTCCCGGAGATCGCCCCGAAAGCTTCAATGGTTTTATCAATGTCTTCTTTCGTATGTACTGCGGTCGGAATCAGGCGCAGAATGATGGTACCTTTAGGCACAACCGGATAGATGACCACCGAACAGAAGATGCTGAAGTTTTCGCGCAGGTCTTTTACCAACTCGGTGGCTTCTTCTACTGTGCCATTCATTTGCACAGGCGTGACACAACTGTTGGTGATGCCAAGGTTAAACCCTTTGGCACGCAGGCCGCTCTGGAGCAGGTTGACATTTTCCCAGAGTTTGACCTTCAGCTCCGGCTGGGTACGCAACAATTCCAACCGCTTGAGGTTACCGATTACGATCGGCAACGGTATAGACTTGGCAAAGATTTGCGAACGCGTGCTGTAGCGCAGGTAGGTTAGAATATCCCGGTCGCCGGAAACAAAGGCGCCGATGCTGGCCATAGACTTAGCAAAGGTGCTGAAGTAAAGGTCAATTTTATCTTGAACGCCTTGCTCTTCTCCGGTTCCTGCACCGGTAACGCCCTGGGTACCAAAGCCGTGTGCGTCGTCCACCAGCAAGCGGAAGTTGTACTGTTCTTTCAATTCGGCAATTTCTTTCAAAATCCCTTGCTCGCCACGCATACCGAATACGCCTTCGGTGACAACGAGGATGCCGCCGCCACTTTTTTCAGCAAAAACAGCGGCTTTGGCAATTTGCTTTTTGAAACTTTCGATATCGTTGTGTTCAAAGGCAAAGCGCTCGCCAATGTGCATCCGGATGCCATCGTAAATGCAGGCATGGTTGTCCTTGTCATACACCACAACGTCGTGACGGGTTAGCAGCGCGTCAATGACCGACATGATGCCCTGGTAACCGTAGTTCAGGAGCATGGTGTCTTCTTTTTTGACAAATTCAGACAGTTCCTGCTCCAATTGTTCGTGATAGTTGGTTTCTCCCGACATCATCCGGGCGCCCATCGGGTAAGCGAGCCCCCATTCGGCTGTCGCTTCTGCATCCGCTTTGCGCACTTCGGGGTGGTTGGCCAACCCGAGATAATTGTTCAGGCTCCAGACGATCATCTCCTTACCCCGGAATTTCATTTTATTTCCAAGCGTTCCTTCCAATTTCGGGAAAGCATAGTAGCCATGGGCCATCTCCGAATATTTTCCTAAAGGGCCTTTGTTGTTGCGATATTTTTCAAATAAATCCATATTCAAAAAAATTTGATTATCAATTCAAAAAAGGAATTTACCATACTTTTTCATAGGCCGGGTTGTCTACCCATTTGCTCCACTTTTCGTTGTAGCCGTGAATTTTTTTGACCGGCTTTCCACTGGTATCGTAAACCTCAAAGCCCCGGTTAACCCATTCAAATAAACTGCCATACAAATTATAGACTTTACGATAACCCAGCTGTTGCAGTTTGTTGCCAATTTTTTCGCTCCGGTACCCTATCGAACAGTAAACGACGATTTTTGCGTCTTTGGGGACGTCAGCTATGCGGGTTTCGTCGAAATCGTCATACCCGATATAACGGGCGCCTTTCAGATGGCTGACCTCGAATTCTTCCCGTTTTCGGGCGTCAAAAATAATGACCTCGTCCTGGATTTTTTTCAGCGCATCCACGCCAATCAACGGCGTTGAGAAATTCAGCATGCCTGCAATGGTCTTGTCAAATTCAGGGTTGGCGCAGGTCGGCTTATCCATAGGAACATTTGTCTGCGCGCACCCTTGCAGAACAGCGCCAATAAGTGCCAGGTTCACTAAAAAAAGTACGCGGAATAAAGGCATGTTATTATTTCTTTTTGAACAAAGAGAACCAGGAATTCCCGGCCTTGATTTCTTTCGGTCCGGCCCCTGCCCGATCCTCGATGTATTGTTTATTGATACAGTATTGCACCAATTCCTTATTGATAAACGCTTTCACATCCGAAGCGATGGCATTGGGATACAAGAGGTGCAAATTCGGGCCCGCATCTAAACTAAAGTATAGAGGTTGACCACTTGTTTCCCGATAAGCCCTTACTTTTTCAATTAACAACAAGGAGTTGGGCTTCATTAAGACGTAAGAAGGTTGAGAAGTCATCATCAGGGCGTGCAGGGTCAATGCTTCATTTTCGGCAATTTGCCCAAATAGGTCCACATCGCCATCCTTCAACGCATCCACCAACAAGTGCAATCGTTGCTTAGCCTGCTGGTAGCGATTGGCGGCGTAAGGGTTGTTCTCCATGAGTTCGTGCCCAATGCGGCTGGACACACTTTTCTCTTCCTTGCTCACAATGAGGATGTCATCGTGGTACGTCCGGAAAACTTCGTGCATCGCTTGTTCATAAGGAACGGCGTATAAGTCCGAGGAGTGTTCGATCAGGGTACTTTCGCCCCAGGCCGCCATATATGGATAAACAGAACGGCAGGCGCTGCCCGACCCTAACCGGGCTAAGTAAGAAGCTTTTTGTAAAAAATCTATTTCGTTTTTTAACGTAGAAAAAAATCGGCGTTCCAGAGAGCAGAGGCAAAGAGCAAGCGCGCTCATCCCGGAAGCAGAAGAAGCAATGCCGGCGGAATGGGGAAATGAATTGGAAGTATCTATCTTAAAAGACAATTGGCGCAAAAAAGGAAAAATATCCACGATGCTTTCTAAGAAGCCCTTCACTTTTTGTGCGAACGCTGCGTTGGGCTCGCCATCTAAAAAAAGTTCGAGCACAATTTCGGGCTTCGAATCTGATCTGGGTTCATAAGCTAACTTGGTTTGCGTATGCGCGTGCTCTAAAGTCAGGCTTATGGAAGGGTTTCGGGGAAGCTGAATGCCGTGTTTTCCCCAATATTTGATGATGGCGAGGTTAGAAGGGCTTCTCCAGGAAACGCTGCCTGATTCTATTTTGTCGGTTTCAACAACCAAATGAGGGTTTTTGTAATCCATCTAATTGATAGTCATTTACTTAAACATATACAATACACCCTTTTCCAGAGCAATGGCTCCCAAAATCCGGGCTGCCATTGCTCTGTTCAAAAGGCGGTGCAAATTTAAGCAAGATCAATCAATTACTCCCTTCTTTTTGCTTGAGCCGTTTATCGCGCTGCATTGGATTTTCTTCCGATGCGCCGCCGCTTCCTCTTTGGCGGAATAAGTCAAACCGGTTGATTTGTTTTTTTTGCGGAAAATAATTGTTTTCCGTGTCCACGTCTGAAGTTTCGAGAAAAGGGTCCACGATGATTCGGTTAATTTCTTTTTCAACAACGAATACCTTTGAAATTTTTTCGGAATTCATCCGCCAGATTTCGGCGGGGATGCGGTGTTCCCGGGTGGATCCGTCTACAAACTCGAAAAGGAGAATCAACGGTGTGACTAAGCCGCCTTTATTGCTGAGGGCGATTTCGTAATAATATTTCCCTGAATTCAACAATGCTTTCTCCTCCGCACTCAAGCTATTATAATAGCGGGTGTATTCGTCTTTGTCCAATACAGAAACTGCTAAGGGATCAAAATCCGTATAAAAATCTCTCAGGCTCGGGTCAATCTCTTCCTGGGTCTTTTCGATGGATTCATTTCTGATTGCACTGATGTTTTTAGGTGCGCTGGCTTTTTCCTGGCGGGCGATTGCATTTTCTTCTTCTGGATTTCTGGAATTGATCCGGTATGCTTTCACATCGTCAATAGCAATGTCAACGTGTTCGGTTGTGTAAAACCATCCGCGCCAAAACCAGTCCAAATCAACGCCGGATGCTTCTTCCATTGTCCGGAAAAAATCTGCCGGAGAAGGATGCTTAAATTTCCAGCGATTGGAATAAGTCTTAAATGCGAAATCAAACAACTCCCTGCCCATGACCGTTTCTCTCAAAATATTCAGGGCAGTTGCAGGTTTGGCGTAGGCATTATTGCCCAACTGCGCAACTTGCTCCGAATTGGTCATGATGGGATCCACAACCGATTTATCTGCAATCATGTAATCCACGATTTTGTTTGCGGGCCCTCTTGAGGAAGGGTAGTCGCGTTCCCATTGCTGTTCGGTGAGGTATTGCAAAAAGGTGTTCAGTCCTTCATCCATCCAGGTCCACTGCCGTTCATCCGAGTTAACGATCATTGGAAAATAGTTATGACCAACTTCATGGATAATGACGCTGAGCATGGCGTATTTGGTTCGTTCGGAATAGGTGCCGTCTGACTCCGGACGTCCGCCGTTGAAACAGATCATGGGGTATTCCATGCCAATGCGATCGGTGTGTACCGACCAGGCCACCGGATAAGGATAATCGAATGTATAGTGAGAATACCATTTCAGGGTGTGGGCCGTGACTTTGGTAGAATACTGCCCCCAAAGCGGGTTGCCTTCTTTTGGATACATGGACATGGCCATCACTACGCTGCCATTGCTCATCTCTACCCCCATTGCATCCCAGATAAATTTCCTGGAACTGGCAAAAGCAAAATCCCTGACATTGTCCGCTTTAAACTTCCAGGTCTTTTTTGCTTTCGATTTTGCTTTTTCCCGTTCAATCGCCTCTGCCTGCGTGGCAATGACGACCGGCGTTTTGCGCTCTAATTTTGCTTGTTCAAAACGTTTGAACTGGTTGGCATCAAGCACTTCTTTCGCATTTTGCAAAACCCCGCTGGCCGAGACTAAGTGATCTGAAGGAACGGTCACGCTGACTTCATAGTTTCCAAACGGCAGGGTAAATTCTCCACGACCAAGGAACTGTTTGTTTTGCCATCCCTCATCGTCGCTGTAGACGCACATCCGGGGAAAAAACTGGGCAATCGTATAGAGGTGATTCCCGTCTCCTGCAAAAAATTCGTACCCGGATCTGCCACCAACTTCCATTCGGTTGTTGATGTTCTGCCACCATTTAATTTGAAACGTAAATTTTTCTTTCGGCTTCAAAGGCTTGGGTAAGTCTACCCGCATCATTGTTTTTACAATTGTATAAGGGAGCTGTTTACCCGTAGCATCTTTGACGAACTCAATTTTATTGCCGCCATCAAATGTTGGCGTCAAGCCTTTCAGGTCTTGCAAGCTCATCCGCTCTTTGATGGTGGTGCTCGTGCTCGTTTTGTACGTATCCGACTCTTTGTCAAAAATATTTTGGTCTAACTGTAGCCACAAATATTCTAAGTGATCCGGTGAATTGTTGAGATACGTGATGGTTTCTGTACCGTATAAGCGCTGCTGTTCATCGTCCAGTTCGATGCTCATCACATAGTCGGCTTGTTGTTGCCAATACTCGTGCCCCGGGCTTCCGGATGCTGTTCGGTATGTATTAGGCGTTGGCAGCAGGTCGTACATCTGGGCAAACTTGTCTTGCTTTTCCTGGGCGTTTGCTCGTTGAACGCCTAAAGCAAAAAAGACAAAACTTACAGAAGACCACAAAAGGAGGTAATTGCGTTTTTTCATGACAGTCGCATTTTAAAAAAATGTAGAGCAGAAGCAACGGAGGATTGCTTTCAGGTAAATAAAGTTACCACAATAAGCGATTCTGGGGATGAGTTGGGGATTAAAAATCCCCCTGCAAATTTCAAACCTCGCCATAAATGTTCCACGTGGAACATTTATAGCGTTTCAATCAACCAGGATTTAAAGGTTGGGTAGGTATTATTCAGCAAAGTTGCTTCCTTTTTTCGGTCGGTAAGCACCGCTAAACGCTCCGGAACGGGCACTTCCTGCCCCAGTATTTCATCCATATCTTCCTTGAATTTTGAAGGATGGGCCGTCTCCAGGATGATTCCGGTAGTATTTTCAACACCTTGTTTTTTAAAATATTCAAGCAAGGCTAAGTATCCTACCGCCGCGTGCGGATCAGTGATGTAGTTATAGGTGCGGTAAATTTCAATAATCGCCTGTTTCGTTTTTTCGTCATTGAAGGCATACCCAGATATTTTATCGCGCATATTGTTCCACGTGGAACGTTCTTCATTGGATAAAGCACTCCCCGCAAAGATGTCCAACAGCCTTGAAAAGTTAGAAGGATTCCCGACATCCATTGCATTGGAGAGGGTCCTCACAGAAGGTCTGGGAGAATAATTTCCGGTCTCAATATACTTCGGCACGATGTCGTTTGCATTGGTTGCAGCCACGAATTGTTCCACGGGGAGCCCCATTTTATGCGCAAGAATGCCCGCAGTAATGTTGCCAAAATTACCACTGGGCACACTGAAAACCACTTTCGGATCGGTCTCGTTTTTCAACGCCTGCACCTGTCGGTAAGCCTCGAAATAATAAAAAGACTGCGGAATCAACCGGGCAATGTTGATCGAATTAGCAGAACCCAATCGAAACCGGGCATTGATCGTCTCATCTAAAAAAGCTTTTTTGACCAAATCCTGGCAGTCATCGAAAGTTCCGACAATTTCAATAGCCGCAATATTACCGCCTAAAGTCGTCAATTGCTTTTCCTGAAGCGGGCTAACCTTCCCGGAAGGGTAAAGAATGACCACCCGAATGCCTGGCGTATTATAAAAACCTGCCGCAACCGCCCCACCCGTATCGCCGGAAGTTGCAACCAGAATGACCAACTCTTTGTCTTCTCCTTGGTTTAGATACCCCATGAGTTGCGCCATGAACCGCGCACCAAAATCTTTAAAGGCCAAAGATGGCCCGTGAAACAATTCAAGCATGAATTTCTGCTCATCCAAGGCAACTAACGGGGCGGGAAAAGTAATGGCGTTTTCAATGATTTTTTGCAAATCTGGCAATGGAATGGCGCCTTCAAACAGGCTTTTTGAGATTTCAAAACCAATTTCCGGAAAGGAATATTGCCTCAAATTTTGAATGAAATCTTTAGAAAGCGCCGGTATTTTTTCGGGCATATACAGCCCCTTGTCCTCCGGCAACCCTTTAAAAACGGCTTCTTTCAGAGATACGAAATGGCTGCGGTTGTTTGTGCTGTATAGTCTCATAGCGCTTCTAAAGTTTTATTGCACCTTCCTGATTGATCGGGCCAATGAACAATTGGTTTTCAATTTTTGCACGGTCAAAAATGGCCTTCATTTCACGGCCAGCATTTTCTGCAATCAGGCTATTGGCGCACAAAGCAAAAATAGACGGGCCTGCCCCCGAAATGCTGCATCCCAAAGCCCCTTCTTTTAGCGCAGCTTCCTGGACTTCATAAAAATGGGGAATCAGCTTTGCCCGCTGGGGTTCAATAATGCCGTCCTTCAAAGACCGTCCAATCAAATCCAAATCGCCGTTAAACAACCCCACGATCAAACCACCCAGGTTTCCGCTTTGTTCGATATGCTGTTTCAACGTGACCGACTCCGACAAAATACTTCGGGCGTCTTTGGTCAGAACTTCAACTGCCGGATAAATCACTGTAGCATATAAACCTTTGGGCACATGCAAACGATGGGCATCCAATTCGTTGTTGTTTCTGATCAAAATCATGCCTCCCAGCAAAGACGGGGCCACATTATCTGCATGATAGGCGCCATCCGCAATTTGTTCGCCCAGAACCGCAAAGGGGAGCAGCTCCCTTTTAGTAAGGGGGCGATTCAATAATTCATTCACCGCCATAACCCCGGCAACCGCGCTGGCGGCACTGGAACCAAGCCCGCTGCCAAAAGGCATTTTTTTATGAATTTCAAATTCAATTCCCCGCGTCGTTTCGCCCAGATGCTCTAAAAGTTTATACGCGGCAAAGCCGGCTGTATTTTTTTGAATGTCATACGGAAGTTTTCCCGATGCCCCGGTGATTTTAGTGATTCGCAAACCAGGTGCATCACTAAACCGGGCAATGATTTCGTCGCCGGGCCGCTCCAAAGCAAAGCCCAGGATGTCAAACCCACAAGCAACATTTGCCACAGAAGCCGGGGCGAACACTTTGATTCCAGGATTCATACCACTCTTTTTCAAAAAATCAGGAAAGGAAATGGCCAATCTTAATGATTTCTGCAAATATACCTGCGGCCGTCACTTCCGCGCCAGCGCCAGGGCCTTGCACAACCAATGGCCGGTCTTTATACCTTTCCGTTGTAAAAACAATCATGTTATCACTCCCGCTCAACATATAAAAAGGATGGGTTGCATCGAATGCTTCAAGGCCGATGGTAGCTTTATTGTTTTCCAGCTTGGCTACGATTCGAAGCGCTTTGCCGGACGCCTCAGCAGTCCTGCGCAAATCATCGAAGTAACTTTCCGTTTCAACAAGGGTTTCCATAAAAGCGTCAACGGTTTTTGCCTGCTGACAAACCTCCGGAAGAAAATTATGGATTTCAATTTCTTCCATCTCGATAGCAGCGCCAGCTTCCCTTGCCAGGATGAGTAATTTGCGCCGAACATCGAGGCCGTGGAGATCAACCCTGGGGTCGGGTTCGGTATAGCCCAACTCCCGCGCCTGAGCAACCGCGAGGCTGAATGGCGTCCCGCGCTGGAAAGCATTAAATATATAGGATAAAGAGCCAGAGAGTACGCCTTCAATTTTTAAAATGCGGTCGCCGCTCACCATAAGGTCATTCAGTGTTGAAATAACCGGCAACCCGGCGCCTACATTCGTCTCATACAAAAACAATACCCCTCGTTTATCCGCAAGGTGTTTGATGCGTTCATACTGTAGATAAGAAGCAGACGCAGCCACCTTGTTCGGGGTAGAAATGGAGATGCTGGCGCCAAGAATACTTTCGTAGTATTTCGCCACTTTTTCGCTGGCGGTGTTGTCCACAAAAATGCTATTGGAAAGATTCAGCGCCTTCATTTGATCTACGTAAGCGCTCATACTCATCGGGGTCTCCGACTCCCGCAACAAGGTTTTCCAGTTTGAAAGTTCAAGGCCGGCTTCATCAAATATCATTTTTTGGCTATTCGCCAATCCGATCACTTTGACCTCCAGGGCTCGTTTGTCTTTCAAAAACGCAGCTTGTTCCTGAATTTGGCGCAATAACGTGCTCCCGATCAGTCCCGTGCCCACAATAAACAAGTTAAGCACTTGATTGTCAGACAGAAAGAAGGCTTCATGGAGCGCATTCAACGCTTTTGCTTCGTCTTCTTTCGGGATCGCAATTGAAATATTCAACTCCGAAGATCCCTGTGCAATGGCCACAATGTTAATCCCGTTTTTGCCCAACGCCTGGAACAACCGGCCTGCAATGCCCGGCTGGTAGCGCATGTTTTCACCAATCACAGCAACGACGGCAAGGTCATCTTCGTTCTTCACCGGTTCAATCAAGCCGGTACGCATCTCGTATTCAAATTCCCGCTCCACCAATTTTTTGGCAGCTTTGGCCGATTGCGGCTGAACGGCAAAAGAAATGGAATGCTCGGAAGACCCCTGGGTAATGAGGATAATGTTGATCCCTCCCTGCGCCAGCGCATTGAACAACCGGCCCGCCGTGCCTGGCACCCCAAAAAGTCCGCCGCCCTGAAGGGTTAACAAAGCAATATGGCTGATGGAAGAAATGCCGGTAATGATTTGCTCGGTTTCTCCGCGTTCCTCAGAAATGTAGGTTCCTTCAAATTCAGGGTTGAAGGTGTTTTTGATGTATAGCGGAATTTTTTTGAGCAACGCGGGTTGCAGCGTAGGCGGGTAGATGACTTTGGCTCCAAAATGCGACATTTCCATCGCCTCTGCATAAGTCATCGAAGGAATTGTAAATGCTTTTTTTACTTTCCGGGGGTCAGCCGTGAGCACGCCATCCACATCGGTCCAGATTTCAATGCTTTTGGCATTTAGCCCTGCAGCAATTAACGCAGCCGTATAATCCGATCCTCCCCGGCCCAGGGTAGTCGTCAACCCACCTTTATTAGATCCTACAAACCCAGTAACAACATGAATTTCAGGATTTTGAACATAGTATTCTTTTATCTTTTCATAACTTAGTTCAAAATCTACTTTTGCCGACCCAAAACTGCTGTCCGTTTTGATCACTTTCCGGGCGTCGAGGTAACTGGCATCAATTCCAGCTTGTTTCAAAGCATAAGCGATGATGAAAGCGGAACTCCGTTCTCCAAAACTGAGCACGTAATCGAGCGTTCGGGGCGAAGCTTCCCGCACAAGAAAAATACCGTAGAGCAGATTTTTTAAAACTTCATTGTTGTTTTCCAGCTCGGG
>JBJXFD010000468.1:0-8519 GCA_046153985.1 Saprospiraceae bacterium | reverse complement strand
TAACATACTCCCCTCTGGTTTTATGTTCAGCGTGATGCTTACGCTGCCATCTAATTCCAATTTGTATTGCGCTGCCATATTTGCTATTTTTGTGGCTAATGTACATCAAATTGGAGCCGCACCCATTGTTACCAATGAAAGACTGAATTTGCTCTGTAGAAGTTTTGAAGTAGTTATTTAGTTCTTTATAAATTTCTTTAATATCTCCATTGAGTTCGTCAACTTGCCCTCTCCAAATTTCCCTGTGGTCGTTTATAGTAGGGAAATGCTTTTCTAAAGAGTCTTTGAATTGCTTTTGCAGTTCGATGGTAGCAACTGAATTATTGCTAATTGCTTTAAGATTTACATTGAAGTCCTTGAATTGCTCTATAATTATATACATTTCATGTGCAACTTTTTCTGTTTTATCCACATAGACATTCAGGCCTTTTTGGTAAGCCTGAAATTTTTCTAAATGCTCGGCAGATTCCTTTAAATCTACAAATACCTCTGCAATCTTTGTGGCCGTCCTTGTTAAACTCAACTTGTTTATTTCTTCAAGAACTGTCTGTTGTATTCGTAAATTTTCATTGAGCAAATGCCCAGAATCTTTATAATCATCCATGTTCTCGCCAAACTTGATGATAAAGTGATTTAACACATCTTTAAAGCTTCCAAGGGATTTAGAAATGCCAATATTTAAAAAAGGCAAAAGTTCTCGTTGAAGAAAATCATAATAATGGTTTTTGTCTGTATCATTTTTATATGCCGCTGGTTTGTAAACCAAAGCTGAGTTTATTACAGTAAAAGTTAAGCCTGCTAAACTTGCAAACATTGCTGCAATTACTCCATTCAGCAATTGGTCAATACTTGCTGATGAAATTGTAGTTGTTGTTCCCTCGGGTGTTGCAGAAAAATCAATACCCCACAAACCAATTATGATTCCAACAAATGTCCCTCCTAACCCTATATAAAGTGGAACATTAATCAGGTTTCCTATTTCATTATCAATTTTCTCTAAATATCTTTCACAAGTGTCTTTTAGGATACCAAAATCAGCAGACAATCCTTTATTCTTACATAAATAGGCGTTGGTTGATTTTATTACTTCGGAAAAGTATAAATGCTTCGACTTTGTAAAATTTGGAACAACTAGAAGTTCAACTTGTTCAGGCTCTTCTACTTCATTGATGGTTTGGACATCATCTGAAAGTGAATCCAAATACTTGTCAAATTGCTCTGGTTCGCGTAAAACGTCTTTTGTAAGAAAGAATTTTTTGATTTGTATTTCCTTAAATGAACTAGGGAAAAATCTTTGGTAAGACTTGATTTTTAAAAATACGTTGGCAAATACAAATACTTGTAGTCCAATAAGTGCCAAAATGAATATAATTTCAAATGTCATGTTCACTTCTTTTAAAAGAGCGATGATTGATTATCTTCTTTTTTATTTTTGGCTTTTGGGGTTCTTGGTTTTGATATTTTTTTCTTTGCTTCTTCTTCCTGTGGTTTTGATTTTCTTTCTTCAAGTTCTTTATAAAGTTCCTTTTCTTTGGGGTAATTTCCTTCTACATAAGCCTTAACAAGAAAAGCATGGGATAATGGTTTTTTAGGATTTAGAATATCACAGTTTGTTTCATAATCCAATAAAACAATATCTTCTTTGCTTGATGCTTCTTTGAGTCTTTCAACTATTTCTAAAACCTTGTTTTCCAATACCCACAAATAGCTTGGAAGGTAAATTTGTATTCTAGCATCTATATAATTTAATAACTCTGTTCCGTTGACACCTTTCCTATGTCCTAAAGGGGGGCCAAATTTTCTGACGGTTCTTTTAATATCCTTCATCGTGTCATTCAGGAACATTGCTTCGTCTATGTCTGCACTTTCAAAAACTTTTAATGCTTGCCAAATTCCTTCTACGGATTTTGCTGTTCGGTTTCCTGAAAAAGGAATTGGTATGCCGCCATGAGGGTAGAATGGACTTAACTTGACTAATGCCGTTGGTGCTTTAGAAGTTACGTCAACAATTTTGGCGTTAGGGTATTTGGCCAACAATGTTTTTTCTCTCGTCTTTTTATTTTCAATGTAAATCATCTGGAGATTAAATTTGAATGATAGCATTAGGGTTGAATTTCTTAAATGTATTTATTTCTCTAAGTGGAACTAGTGTATTAGAAATGTTCAAGTAAGAAATGGATTTATCTATAAGGCATTCTATGGAATAAATATTTGATTTGCTTACATTTAAATATTTTAATTTATTTAAGTGTCTTAAAGGAGACAATGAACTTAAACCAAAAGCATTCCTAATGACTAGATATTCAAGATTAAAATAATTTGTACAAAAGTTGATGTTTTCCATATTCTGTGTTTGTAACTCCATAGCTTTAATATGTTTTAGATTCTCCAGGGAATCAAAATGATAACTGAGAACAAGATCTGAAAAAAACCATAGAGCTTCTAGGTTAACAAATCTTATCAGTGGCTCAAAGTCTTCCACCTGTACAGATATTTCTGGATAATCTATATCACGCCACCCAATAGTAAGTGTATTAACCGATGACAATAAATGATTATATTTATAAAAATCAGGATTATTCTCATGTATGTAAAATTCATTGTAGCTATTCTTGAAACTAGGTTCATATATATTATTGTGTACAAATATTTCAAGGTTAATTGGATAAATATGTTGAAGCTCACGTTTCCAATTAACACTTAAATTATCCCACCATATTTTAATATTTTGAATCATTTAAGTAGTTGTTAATGTTAGTAATGTATTCAATTGGAATCCATGTTTTAATTAAGACTTCAGCTTGATTGTAAGGCTTTTCATCTTCATTTAAACCGTAATGTTTGACACGCTCCGCTTTTTTAAGAACATCGAATCGTATATTCTCCAAATAACTTAGGTCTTTGCCAATGTTAGGTGTGTATGATGAAAAAGCAGCAGCATTTTTATCTGAAAATTCGGTATTTTCGAAGTATGCAACTTCTACATTAATGTATAACCACACTTCATTTGAAATTCTTCTGTCTTTCTTTGCAACATAAAGCATTGGGTGTTCTTTATTTATTGCAACTCTTACAAAGTCTTTCTTTCCATTAGCAGTGTCATTTTGCCTTGAGCCTAAACTTCCGCCAGGCATGGATATATCAATGTTATTCATATCGCAGTAAAACCATGAGTATAATCCTCCGTTTTGCTTTATAGATTTTAAATTTGAAATATCAGTAAAATGAAAGAACTCATTTATTTCATTTTCTTGAAGAATTTTTTGAAAATCTCTCCAATTAGCTTTTTTGTTTAAAAGTGCTTTAAGCTTTCTTTCTTTTTCAGCTTTTTTATCATTCTCAACTCTTTGCTTCGCTAACTCTTTCTCTCTGGCAATTTTTTGTTCTTCTAATTTCTGCTCCTGTATTTTTTTTATTTTTATTGCTTCTTCTGTTTGTCGTTTAAAAAGTTCCTCTTGTTTCTTTTCGAAGATTAGAAGCTCCTTTTCCTTGAGTTTCTCATTTGCTTTACTTAAGCGCCTTAATCTATTTTCATCATATGGTTTTATTGAATATTTAAGAACTTCTATCAATGATTTAGCTTCATTCAACTGGTTTTGATTAATATAGAATTCTATTGTATTGATTTTCTTATTAATTTCATTTTCATATATCTTTTGCTGTCTTTGCTTTTCAGCTTCTCTATTCTTATGTCTACTAAATGCAGATTTGTCTGTTAATATTCCTTCAAGTTGTTGAAAATTTTTATCAAAATCTGAGATTAATACATCATATAATGATGTTTTCTCGCCAATTTTATTATTGTTTAAGAGTTTAAATAGTTTATTAACTTTGTTATCAATTGATAAAGTATCTGGGTAGATGGCAGACGTAATTTGCGATTCAGTGAAATCAAGAGTTGTCAATTTATCCTTTAATACTCCTATTTCCGTTTCAAGTTCATGAATTTCATATAGCCTTTTCCATTTCTTTTTTACTTTTGATTCACTTTTTATTTCAGGCTGGTGCTCAATTGCTTCGATTATATTCTTAGCGGTCTCAAAGTCTGTAATTTGTTTTAAAATTACTTTTCTCTCGGTTTCATTTTCTGTTTTACTTGCCTCTTCAAGTATAGTTGCTTTATTGATTCCTTTTTCAACAATAGCGACAGCATCCAAATAAATTTGATTAGTGGATTTCGGCCTCTTTTTCTTAAAGAAACTTTTGACTTTTATCCATATATTCTTTAGAAATTTGAGTAATAGAGTCATTTGTATAAGAATAAGCAAATTTGGTGCAACTGGGTGTCAGATTGTTTTTCGATCATTTTTCTGCCGTATGGTTTATATACTGCCGCCTGATAGGGTGTTCGCTAACTTATTTATGATAATGATTTACTCCTCATTATCAATTTTTTATCAGAATAGATAAGGACAATATTAACTTTCTGTACTCAAAGATAACTTATCCACCACACTAAAAGACATTTTGTCAACATAACGTTTATTAAACTTTAGAAGTTAGTAAACGTAGCTCCGTTTCACCCTGACTTTTAAAAATATCCAGTAGTATGCTTACACAATTTCCTCCCAAAAAACTCATAACTTTCCCTCACCCCAACACCAAATTAGTATCCACCCACCTATTCCAAAATCCATAAATGTCATCCATCGCATGCAATTTGTTTCAGCTTTCGTTTTCCTTTCCTTCTCTACCTTACGCACCGCCCCAAAAAAGGTTACAAAAAATACAAAAAACACAACAACTTTATTTTCAAAGGAATAGGAAATATCTGAAAATGGCTGCAAAATTGATCAATATCTATTTCTCCGTCTTGTTTTAATGTATTTTTTAATTATTAAATTATTTTGGCGGGCATCGCCGGGTGGAAACGGTGCAAATAGAAGAGGGGAGGTGCCGTCTTAGCAAAAATTGAGGCGACATCTCGCCGCCTAAAGCGGCAGGTGTCGTCTCAATTTTTGCGACTCGGGAACCGGTTTTTTGAGAGGTCATCCGCTTCGTTCCTCAGCTGATGACACTTAAAAAACCTTGCCGGGAATATTGAAAACACAATCTTTGACGGATGAAAAAAGGTATCGCGCCAGCGGAAAGCCTATGCCCGGTAATGACGCGTGTGGGCAGAGCCCACGGAATAGGACACGCGAGGCGGAGCCTACGCGCGAGCGTTAATCTTCAGCTTCTGAAAAATTCTGAGTACAATTCCCGTTTTCCACCTCAATCAGCCCCAGTTCTTTTGCGGCCTCATTTATTTGAAGCTGGCATTTTTTCGAATAGAAATGGAAGTGAAGGTTACCGTATTGGCAAATACTGGCGGCAAAGTCGGTGTCAATGCCTGAAAAGTAGCAGGTTGGCAGGGAGGCGTTGCAGCGAATGATCCAGAATAAGTTTTTGACCAATTTCTTGAGCTCGGGGCCAGTGGCGCTGAAACCGCCAGTGAAATTTTCGTCAGCGCCGTGGCGCTTTAAATAGGCAAGCGCTTTTTTTACGGGTTCGTATGGGTTGTCTTGTTCCAGCCAGGGGGTGGGGTAGTCTAATAAAAAAATGACGGACTTCCATTGAAGCCTGTCGGAGAGTTCGGATACCGCGTTGGCTAAGTTGTCGAGGTATACTTCGAGGGTGGCGTGGGGCAATTGGTAGACGATGTTTCCGGTGTGTTTGTCTTTGATCGGAGGGGTTTCGAAGTGGTCTTTCTTTTTCAGAAATTCCTCGTAACGGTCTTTGTTCCATTGGTCGTTCTCATCTTTGTTGTAGTCGTGGGATGGATTGTAAGTTGCGTCCTGCACTTCCAGGATAAACGCGGCAAAGGTCTTGTTGAGCGCAAAAATTGCGGATCTATTGTCTAATCGTTCAATCATGTTTGTTAGGTTTGGTCAGTTTTCTGCCCGGGCGGGCGGGTGACAAAGGTGAATGGAATGGGATTAGTTCCCGTCATCAGGTGCAAAATTACGAAAAAGGACAATGGTTGGTGGGCAGAGCCCACAGAATAGTACACACGAGGCGGAGCTTCGACTTGGCTTCGACTGCGCTCAGCCATCAGCTCAGCTACCGGCTACGCGCGAGCGTGGCATCGGCGTGTGGAATTTCAAGAAGATGATAGGAGGGCGAGCAAATCTTCAGTAGTTATACATCTTTGAAAGCCTTTTGCACGAAGGCCGTTTAATAGTTTTATATCGCCAGTCCAAAGTAATCCCTCTAAATAGGAAGTTAATGCTACAAAAGGTAAGTCATCCATATCAATATCTCTTACCAAAGGAACTGCCTCCGCCCAATTTTGATACGGAATCTGCTGATCTGATATAAAATTTATTCTTTTCCCACCAGCCTTGCTTAGCTTCTTTAGCCAATTCATCTACTTGTTCCTGAGTCGCCTGGCTATCTTTTATGGCTTGTTTATACGCCAGATAATCGAGCATGCGCTGAATGTCATTGACACCAACATCTATGGGCAAGCGGATGATTATTTCATGATCTGTTCGTTCAATGGTAAGCATAAGCAATTGATTTATAACCTAACGTTGGTTTTCATGGCTTTGTTTCGTGCCCTAAATGTAGTGAATTTGTTGGTGATTATCAAGGTAGGTTTGGTTTATCGCATGGGGTATGCGGGGTTATTACCTAACTTTCTGATACAACACACAATCCTTCAACCGCTCACAATCACCCAACAACGGGTGCTCAAACTCCCCCAATTTTTTCATCCCTATTTTTTTCATCACCTGTTCAGACCGCACATTAATTTTTGGAGCGATGGCAACGACTTTTTGGAGGTTCAAATCATGGAAAGCAAACTCCAGACACCGTGCAGCCCCCTCCGTTGCAAAACCTTGATTCCACGCTGTTTTGCGGAGTCGCCAGCCGATGTCCACACAGGGGGTAAAATGGGCTTCAAAAGTTTGTTCGGAAAGGCCGATGAAACCGATGAATTCGCTGGTTTCTAATTGATCCACAGCGAAATAGCAAAATCCCTTATCGGTCCATTGTTTTTCCATTCTTTGGATGAAGTTGGCGGTCTCTTCTTTTGTCGTCAACCTCGGGAAAAACTCCATGACGGCTTTGTCTGCATTGATGGCGGCCATTTCCTCCAGGTCCGTTGCCGACCAATTTCGGAACCCAAGGCGGGCGGAGGTGAAAAGATAGGATTTAGTATTGGCCATATAAATCTGTTGTCGTTTTTGCCTTTTGCCCCCCGCTTGTTCAGGACAGGTCTTGCTCCTTTTCCGGAAACAAGGCGGTCTAAAGCCCGCGGAACAAAGCACGGCCCCCTTCGTTTCGCGGGCTTCAGCCCGCCGTTCCTTAAAAGATGCCCGAGTTCACGTTAAATTACAAAAACCGCCCCAACCCCAAAAAACCAATCGGCAACTCCGTTTTTCCTTTCAGCGCCAGGTCTGCCATGATTTCGCCCACCACGGATGCAAATTTGAAACCATGGCCGCTGAAGCCTGCTGCAACAATGACCTGGTTGTCGGTGCCAGGTAAAAAATCCAGGATGAAATTTTCATCCGGCGTGTTGGTGTACAGGCAGGTTTTCAGCGCGTGGGTGCTCGCGTAAGCGCCGGGAATAAACTGGTTCAGCGCCTGAATCAGGTTGTCCGCTTCCTCTTGGTCAACGTTGCGGTTTACCGCATCTGGGTCAGTGGCTACGCCTTGAACGTGATGCCCGATTTTCAGGCCGACCGGACCCCCGAAGGTTCCAACGGGCAATACGGGGAAACCATAATAAATACTGGGCTTGGCGGCATCTGCAATGACCCAGCACGGGAAGTGGCCGAATTCGAAAGGTTTCCACTCCTGCGGAGTCATCCAGGCCAGGGTTTGCCGGGTGACGGTTAGTTTGGAGGCCAGACCGGGGAGGAATTTGCCCGCCCAGGCGCCTGCCGTCAGGATGACTTTGCCGGCGCTATATTTTCCTTTATCGGTGGTCACCACGATGCCGGTTCTGGTTTGATCCCACCCGGAAATTTTTTCTTTGGTGTGGATCGCAGCGCCGTAATGAATGGCTTGTTCGACGTACAATAAAATCGCTTTTTCGGGGGTGATAAACCCTGCATCGGGCTCCAGCAATACCTCATAACCTTCTGGTACGTGGAATTGGGGATACGCTGCATTCAATTGCCAGTCGGAAAGCTCCCGCATCTCAATTTGATACCGTGCAGCAGATTCCCGGACGCCTTTCATCAATTCGCTCTCCGGTTGGCCGATGTACAACAATCCTGTTTTAAAATAAACGGGGTGGCCTGTCCGGCCTTCCAGTTCCTGCCAGTTCTGGTAGGCTTGCTCCAGCAGCGGCACATAATCGGGGTGCTCAAAATAGGCTTTGCGGATGATGCGGCTTTGCCCGGCGTGTGAACCCAGTTCATGCGGAATGTCGAACTGTTCGATCCCCAGCACCCGGACGCCCTGTTTGGCTAAATAATAGCAGGTAGCAGCCCCCATGGAGCCGACTCCGATGACTATAACATCAAAGTGTGTCTGTTCAGATTGGGCAGTATTCGTCATGTGATGAATGATTGAGCTATTTT
>JBJXFD010000094.1:0-4240 GCA_046153985.1 Saprospiraceae bacterium | reverse complement strand
CCCACCTCCCGATAACTCCTTCCAATCGGTAAAGTCTTCCCCGCAACCTCCACTTCCGTAGCCGAATAAGCGTCAATTTTGCTTTTCGCAACGAGAAAAGAGCGGTGGATGCGCGCGAAACCGGCGCTGCCCAGCAGGGTTTCCAACTCGCCTAATTGCATTTTCGTCACCACCGAGCGGCCGGGCAGGAAAATGCGCACGTATTCTTTCAGGCTTTCGGCGTAGAGAATCTCATCAAAATACACCTTCACCCGTTTTTTGTCTACATTGAAAAAATGGGCGGGGCGCTCCGGCGTTGTTGGGGCTGGCAGTGGTTCCAGCGGGGCAGTGGGGCGTTGCAGTTTTTGCACCGCTTTCAGGAAGCGGCTGAATTCGATGGGTTTCAGCAGGTAGTCCGTCACGGCGAGTTCGTAGCCTTCCAGCGCGTATTCGTGGTAGGCGGTGGTCAGGATCACCTGTGGCGGGTTCGACAGCGTTTTCAGGAAATCTAAGCCTTTTAGTTTCGGCAGGTGGATGTCGAGGAACAGCACGTCTACCCGCTCGCGCTGCAAAAACTCCAGCGCAAACAACGCATCGGAGCAAACGCCGGCCAGCTCCAGCCCCGGCGCGTCGCGGATGTAGTCGCTGAGGATTTCAGCGGCAAGCGGTTCGTCTTCTATGATTAGGCAGGAGAGCATGGTTACTGGTTATTTGTTATTGGTTATTGGTCTGTTCTGGCATCGGGAGGTGGTTACTGGTTATTTATTATTGCTAAAACCAATAACAAATAACCGATAACCAATACCTCGTCTACCCTCCACCGTCAACCGATATGAACAAGTTTACACAAAACTCCCTTTGTCCCGCTTCAATCTTCAACTCATACGCGCCCGGATACAGCAGTTCCAACTGCCGCTGCACATTGCGCAAGCCCAGACCTTCTGTTTCGGCGCCGGCTTCGTCCAGTTCTTTGTCGTTGCGGACCTCGAAGCGGAGGCGGCCATTCTCCAAATGCAGGCGGATGGCGATATTGGTTGCAAAGCGGGTTTCGCTGGCGCCGTGTTTGAACGCGTTTTCCACAAAAGGCAACAACAGCAGGGGCGCGATGGGTTGAGCGGGGTTGTCTATGTTTGCTTCGTAGCTCACTTGCAGGCGATCGCCGTAGCGCAGTTTTTCCAGTTCGATGAGGTCGTGGATGACCTTGGCCTCATCGCTTAGCGGGATTTGGGGCTTGGCGCAATCGTATAAAATAAAGCGCAGCAGCTTCGACAGGCGCAGGAGCGCCTCGGCCGTTCGGGGCGCTTCTTTGCGTGCCAGGGCGTAGGCGCTGTTCAAGGTATTGAACAGGAAATGCGGGTTGGTTTGCGCCCGCAAAAACTTCAACTCCGATTGCAGCTTTTCCTGGATTAGTTGTTGTTCCCGCAAGCGGCTCGCCTGCCGGAAACGGCTCATTTTGATGGCTGTCGCCGCAGCAACCGGCGTGCCAATGTCAATAAACGTGAACAGGATGCGGTCGAAATGCCAGAAAATCATGCCGTATTGATCCGCATAAAAGGTTGGATGCAAATACATGTACATCAGCAGCCGGTTGGCAAAAACCGCGCTGCAAAAGACCGCCAGGATTCGCAAGCCCAGTCGCAACACCGACTCGCCGGGGCGGGTTTCCAACCAATAAAAAACAAGGTAAGTGACCCCCATTTTTGCAGGCAACTGCAGCAATTCGCTATAATATGCAACGCCAAAACGGAAGTCGTAGCGCCCCGAAAGGTAGCCCATCAGCAGCAGGTAAGCTGCCCAAAATCCGATATGTCGCAACAGGCGTTGGTTCATGGCTGCAAGTTCTGAAAATCGCGGCATATTCCAACGTTTGGCTGCCAACGACGCGTTCCGTTGGCCGGAAGGCAGTTTCTGTCCTCCGAATGCAATTCATCCGCAGCAACCTGCTCTTTGGCTGTTCCAAACCGGCGTTTTTACATATTCTGAAAATGAATGGTGGGCGGTGAGTAGGTTTGTTGGAAATGTTTTTTTTACCACATAGAGCACATAGAAACGGTCACATAGAGCACATAGACCTTTCTCGATACCTCAAACCTCTATGTGTCCTATGTGAAAACCCCTATGTGCTCTATGTGGTAAAAAAAAAACTATGTGGTAAAAAGCAAAAAAACAAGCTATGAAAAAATCACTCCGACTCGTTACTTTCCTCGCTTTGGGCGCAAATTCGCTTTGTGCTCAAAGCCTTTTTACGCAAATCACCACGGGCCCTGTGGTCACCACGCCGTCCGATAGCCGCAGCGTCAATTGGGCGGATGTAAATGGCGACGGTTTTGAAGACTTGTTTATTTCCAACGGCCCAAGCGGCGGCCAGAACAATTCCCTCTATCTCAACCAGGGCGACGGTACTTTTCAGGCGGTAACTAACGATCCGATTGTGCAGGACGCCAGCCCTTCCGATGGCGCCACGTTTGCCGACACAGACAACGACGGCGACTTAGACGCTTTTGTGGTAACCTGGTACGGGGTTATTAATTATTTTTACCGGAACAACGGCGCCACCTTCACCTACATTCCGGATGCGGTGACCGGCAATATTGGCACCCATTCCGAAACAGCAGCCTGGGGAGATTACGACAACGACGGCTTTGTGGACGTCTACATCACCAACAGCGACACCGATAAGCGCAACATGCTCTACCGCAACATCGGCGGCAACAGTTTTGAAAGAATCACTGCGGGCGACTGGGTCACGGAGACTGATTTGTCGCGCTGCGTGAATTGGGTGGATTACGACAACGACGGCGATTCCGACCTGTTTGTGACCAACGAAAGCAACCAGGCCAACGACCTGTTTCGCAACGACGATAATGGCTCTTTTACCAAAATCACTACTGGCCCGTTGGTCACCAGCCTGCGGGGTTCCATGAGCGCAAGTTGGGGCGATGTGGACAACGACGGCGATTTCGATGTCGCAGTAGCCAATGCGGGCTATTTTCAGCAGCAAAACAACCAGCTTTTCATCAATAACAACGGCAATTTCACAGAAGTGACCGGTGAGCCATTGGTCACCGACGGCGGCTGCTCCTACGGAACGGCCTTCGGCGATGTGGACAACGACGGCGACTTAGACTTAGCTGTGGCGAACGGTTATTGCAACGGCGCAATTGTCAATTTTTTATACCTGAACGACGGGGAAGGCCATTTCACCCGGGCGACTACCGAAACGCTCAATACGCCGTGCTCTTTCGGCCTTGCATTCGGCGATTACGACAACGACGGCTTTCTCGATTTGGCCATCGCGACCTGTAAAAACGCAACCGGTTCCCCACAGCCGAACAACCTGCTTTACCGCAACAATGGCAATGACAACAATTGGCTGAAAATCAAATTGGAAGGCGTGGTTTCCAACCGCGCTGCCATCGGGGCGAAGGTGCGCGTCAAAACGGCTGCCAGCTGGCAACTCCGCGATATTTCCGCGCAAAGCGGCTATAATGGCCAGAACAGCTTGATCGCACATTTTGGACTTGCCGGCGCCAATTCAGTGGATTCTGTAACCATCGAATGGCCTTCCGGTATCCGGCAACATTTGACGCAGGTGGCCGCCAATCAACAATTGTTCGTGGTGGAGGAAGATGCAACCCCGGTGAAAGTGACCGGTCTTTTTCAGCAATTCACAGTACACCCCAATCCGGCAGGCAGCACACTCCAACTTCAGGGCAATTTAGAACAAGCGCTTCCGAAATTGCAGATCAGTCTGATGGACACCACCGGGAAAGTGGTTTATCAGGAAGTGCTGTCGGGAGTACCTTCCGGGGCTTTTTCGCATGGGTTTGATTTGAAAAAACTGGGCATTCCTGATGGTTTGTACCACTTGGTATTGCGGGCAGGCGCCAGTATATTTTCTACCAAAGTGGTGCTCGCTGATTAAGGTTTTCGGAAAATAGGATAGAATGAAAAAACAACCATACTACTGGACATTTTTACCAGCTTAACGAGGTTGGCTAATTTAGGAGGTAACCTGAAGTTACCGCCTAAATTCCCATAGGTAAGTTAGGAGGTAACTCGAAGTTTAATGTCGTCAACTTAGCTAAAAATAACCACGAAGTGGTTGAAGGTGAATAGCCCCCGATGCAATCGGGGGATGGTCGTATAAACGAATTGTGACGGGTAACCCCGAATGGGGTTGAATATTAATGCGTCACGCCCTAATATTCAACCCCATTCGGGGTTGGGCGTTACCTCACCACTTCCACTTTTCCCCCGA
>JBJXFD010000445.1:0-15669 GCA_046153985.1 Saprospiraceae bacterium | reverse complement strand
TTGCCAACGACGGCATTGATCAGGATGGCCAAACCCTCCTTGAGGAAGCCGGTTATGAAGTGATATCCGAACGGGTGCCACAGGAAGACCTTGCCCGTGTTTTGCCCCAATACGATGTCATCATCGTACGGAGTGCAACTCAGGTTCGCAAAGACCTGATTGATGTTTGCCCCAATTTGAAGATCATTGCCAGAGGGGGCGTAGGGATGGACAATATTGACGTGGAATACGCGGAAAGCAAAGGTATTGCGGTGATGAACACGCCGGCTGCCTCTTCACAGGCGGTGGCGGAATTGGTATTTGCCCACATCTTTTCGCTGGCGCGCATGTTGCAGGTTTCCAACCGGGAAATGCCGCTGAGGGGCGCTACTGATTTCAAAAAGCTGAAAAATCAAAGCTCAGAAGGCATTCAGGTTCGTGGAAAAACCTTGGGCATTATTGGTTTCGGTCGCATCGGACAGGAGGTGGCTCGCATCGGTCTGGGCATGAGCATGAATGTGCTGCCCGTAGATTTGGTGATCAACGAAGCCGATATTGACATCAACTTGTATAACAGTCAGGATGTCCGGCTTTCGGTTAGTTTGCAAACTTCCGACTGGAAAACGGTTTTGCAGCAAAGCGATTTTTTGACCCTGCATGTGCCTTTTGGCGGCGGGAAGTCTCTCATTGGCAAGGAAGAAATTGCCATGATGAAAACCGGCGCCTTCATCATCAATACCTCCAGAGGGGGCGCAGTGGATGAAGATGCCCTGCTCGATGCACTCGACAGCGGTAAACTGGCAGGCGCCGGCCTTGATGTATTTGTGGGGGAACCTACGCCGCGGGCCGAATTGATTAACCACCCGAAAATTTCTGTATCGCCGCATGTTGGCGCCGCTACGTTGGAAGCACAGGCGAATATTGGGTTGGAGCTGGCTGATAAAATTCTCGCCTTTTTCGGCGACGATAAGTAGTGTCTGTCTTTATAGCTCGATAGCTGCGTTATGCTCGGCCCAAAAAGTGTCATTTACGCGAGTAAACTCCAATTTTTGGGCCTTCGCATGCCTTGCTCTCGAACTCTAAAGAACAGACACTCGCACATCAAACGGACATGCGGCAAATTGGCAAGGTACATTGCTTCTTGCCCCTTGCGAATTTGCCTCTTGCCAACTTGCCAACTTGTCTCCCCATTGCCAACTTACATTTCAAACGTACACCATGACGCTGCAACAAGCACATTTCGAGTACCTTCTACGGTTGGGTGACAATGCCCTGATTCTGGGTCAGCGCCTTGGAGAATGGTGTGGGCATGGCCCCGTATTGGAGCAGGACATTGCCATTACCAATATTGCGCTCGACCTCATCGGCCAGTCGCGTAGTTTGCTGGAACACGCCGGCAGCCTGGAGGGAAAGGGCCGCAACGAGGACGACCTGGCTTTTTTGCGGGATGCCTGGGATTTCCGGAATGTACTGTTGGTGGAACAACCCAACCAGGACTGGGCGTTCACCATCGTTCGCCAGTTTTTATTTGACGCTTTTCACTATCCGTTGCTTCTGCAATTGTCGGAGAGCAGTGATGAGCACTTAGCCGCCATCGCCAAAAAGTCCATCAAAGAGGTCGCGTACCACCTGCGCTACAGCTCCGAGTGGATGATCCGGTTGGGCGACGGCACAGAGGTGAGTCACCAGAAAATGCAAGCGGCTTTGGACGAACTTTGGATGTACTCCGGGGAGTCTACAACCCCGGACGAGGTAGATCTGCTGGTAGCCGAAGCTGGAATAGGCGCCAATCTTGAGCTTGTTCAACGGGCTTATGCTGAAAAAGTAAACGCCGTGCTCCACGAAGCTACCTTGCAAAAACCTGTGGGCGACTGGATGCAGCGGGGCGGGAAAACCGGTTCCCACAGCGAATATTTGGGTTTTATCCTTGCGGAGATGCAATTTATGCAGCGTGCCTATCCCGGCCAGAAGTGGTAGTGTCTGTCTTTATAGATCGATAGCTGCGTTACGCGAAGACCCCAAAATCGGTCATTTACGCGAGTAAACTCCCACTTTTGGGGTCTTCGCGTGCCTTGCTCTCGAACTCTAAAGAACAGACACCGCACTAAATGGACAAGCGATAATTTTGTAATTATTGAGCTATTATTCTTCTGACCCCTGTCCAACTTTTCCCACCTTCCGTAACGGTAATCCGGCAAAGCAGCATTTGTGTGGCGCGGGATTCATTGACAAAAGGAATCACGTAATAACCCGGCGAATGGCGTTCATTGCGGAGCGTGGCAAGCTGCCTGCCTGTCATGTCGGACACCTCTATTTTTATGTGGCATTCCCGCGAAGTGTGAAACCGGATATTGGTTTCGTCTACAAAAGGATTGGGCGCATTGTTTTCCAGCGTGAACCACTCAATTTTTTCCAAATCGGTACTTGAAGTCGGAGATAGACATGTTACCGGAAGTCCGGGGCAATATGTGCGGCGTGCGAGGGTGCAATCGAGCACGAATGGGTTTGGTTTGCCATCCTGATAGCCTGCAATCGCCCAGGTTCGGTTTGCTTCGGTCAAATCTGCGGGATCGAGTTGGTGCCAGTTGCACAAAGTCAGGCGTTGCGATTCAAAGTAACTGTTATCCGCCAGATCCGCTTCTGCTTTGTACATGGTATAAAAATAAAACATGGCCCGGGCGACATTGCCTTTGTGGTCTTCGCGAGGTTCAAATACATAGTCTTTGTACTCGCTGTAGCGCTCGATGTTGCTGGTGGGGATATTGCTCTGTTTCTGGTTGAGGTAGAACCATTCTTCTGTTTGATTATCAGCAATTTCTGAGAAAGGTGCATCCCCTCTGGTGCCGTTGGGTTCCACCCGGGTAGGGTAGAGGTGGTGCATGTCTGCGCGGGGATTCCCGAATTCTGCGCCTTTGGATTGCGGGAAGGTGTGTTCCGTATTAATGCCATTGGCCCCGCCGTCGCCAAATGCAGCGACGGTTGGATCCAGCGCAGGATTGAGGTAAATGGTCATCCCTGTGTACACGCAGGTCAGGTTGTCGTTTTGGGCATAAATGCGCGAGAACAAGGTGTCGCGTGCATCGTTGAAAGGAAGAACCGTTGCGGGTTTGTAATTCAAAGCCAGTGCATTCAGCAATTCAGTGCCGTTTAACGCCGGGAATATGCCCTGGCCAGTGCTCTGAAATGCAAAAAAGAGGAAGATGGTTGCTGTAAAAATTCGCGTCATGGGAAAATCTGGTTTATCTGTCCTTCAAAGGTATGATTTCTATGGTTTGCCCGTACAAAAACAAGCAAAATCAAAAGCCAGCAACAAACTCTCGCCCTGAAACAGCCTGTTGTCCTGTATCCTGTTCGCGTGGAGCTGGCGAATATGCTCCTGCTTGTTCAATAAACCCTGCAAGGTGCGCATGACTTTAAAATAGCGCTCCGGGTCGTTGTTTTGCGGGATATCCGGACTGCCCAACCGAATCATCAGTTCCCGGAAAACTCCCTGCTGATAGGGGGCATAACGATCCGGATAGCGGAAGGCGAGGTACAACGAAATCATTTGGTAGTCGTCGTTATGGTAGTGGCTGTTTTCGGGACTTCTCGGGTGCATCCGTCTGTAATCCTGGAGCAGTTCTTCGCAGTAGAAGAGGAAGCGATCCATCCGGCCAGCAACGTCTCTGGTTTCATTGAACAAATCTCCGAAGAGTTGCCGGGGAAAGTCAGGTTGCATGGCAATGAACAGCAACATCACTCGTTTGGGTTCGTAGTTTTCGCGGTTCCAGAGCCGCCGCGTCTGCGTATTTTGCAGGCTTTGATCGAACATTTTCGCAAAATCCATCGCGTCAATGTCCCATATTTCCTGGAAGATGCGCTGGGACTCCCAATAGTAAAGCCGTTCTTCGGAAAGGGAGCCGCTTTTTAGAAAAACTTCGTAATCGGCTATTGCTTGCTGGATGCGCTGAAATTGCATGATGTACTAAACTAAGCAGCGTGAAGTATAAAACCGCAAAGGTAAATGGAATAGTTTGTTGGAAGAAAGACTTCCCCTTGAGTATGCCGTCAAATTTTTGTTACTTTGAAGGTATTAAGTAATTTCTCAAGTATGAAATACCTGATTTTACTGTCCAAACTGCTTGTGCTTGGGCTTTTGATTGCCGCAGAGATAACCAGAAATGAATGGAAAGGCCGGCTAAGCGCTCCTTTGGCCAATTTCACCTTCGTGCTGCTCGATTTTCTGGTATTTGCATTTGCCGCCAACCTGCTCATTGTTTTGTTGTCTGCCTTCTATCGGAAGCAAAAAAAAATCCCCAGGGGGTCTGCAGACAACGTCATTCGCGGTCTGGAAAATATTTATTACATCATCCTGACCGGCTCTGTAATCATGACGGTGCTGGGTTTTTGGGGCATTGACTACGCCCGCCTTTTTACGTCATTGAGCATCGTAGCAGCCGCTATTGCCATCTTAGCCAAAGACTTTATCGCCGAAATCATCAGCGGCATCATCATCAGTTTTTCAAGGGAAGTACACATTGGCGACTACCTCAAAATTGGCGATTACAAAGGCAAAATCACCGACATCAACTTCACGAAAATTGCCTTGCTGAACGACGATGACGATGTCATTTTTATCCCGAACAGTACCGTGTTTTCAAGTGAAATCATCAACTATACCAAAAAGGGGATTCGCAGGGTGAATATAGAATTTGAAGTCAATATCCAGCACTTGAAAACCATCGAAGCGTTAGAAGCTGACCTGATCGAAACATTGGCCGACTACCACAAGCACATTGAAAAAAACAGTTTTGTGCTAAAAACGGCTAAAATCAAAAAAGATAGCCTGGACTTGAAATTTCAATACGTCCTCTATCGCATTGACCGCGACCTGGAGCGCGAAATCCGACGCAAAACGGTGCGACGGATTGTCAATTACGTCAAATCCCACCTTGCTCCGCCCACGCCGGAAGCGAACGAATAAGGGATCTAACATTTTCTATTCGGGTAAAAGACGTTTTTTACTTTTACTTCGTTTCAGCCTAATACATTTAGACAGTTGAATCTTGTCATTCCTCGCACTAAACTCCCAATTTCAGAAGAAAAAGTACCTTTCAACAGGGTATGACGTACTTTTTTATGCCAATTGTTTCAAAAGCGCTATAAAAGTCTTACTTTTCCATTTAAAATAGATCGGTTTATGAAATGCAAGCTGACTTTTCTCTCTATTGCACTGTGCTGGTTAGGCGCACAGCAGGTCTCTTTTTCCCAAAATTGTGGCACATTCATCTCTGATGACCGCATTATCGGCGGAACCCATATGCTGCGTACAAATTCGGTTACCCTGGTTTTGCGGGGAAACTACAGCTACGGATTGGAGTTGGTCAGTAGTGAAAAAGGAATTACGGCGCGGATGTTTTCTAAAGGGGGCGTTGAGTTCAATCAGGACGACGAACTGATTTTCATGGACAGCAACATGGTGCGCCGGAGTTACCGGTTTATTGAAATGGGGGAAATGGGCAATGACAAAGGGACGCCCTTGCACCACAACATTGTTCAGTTGGATATTGCAGCTGTTCAGTGGTTTGTAACTTCTGACATTACAAATATTTACATCAAAAACAATACGAGCAACGAGATTCGAAAATTTGCCGTAAACGACAACCGCCGTATAGAATTCAAAATAGCAGCTACGTGTTTTAACGAACGCTTAGATAAAAATAAAATCGTGCAGGTTGAAGCTTCAGGGGGTGAAATTGCACCCGCTACAGGCAGTCGGCCCATCAGTTCCACTTCAGGCTCTTTGCCAAAAAGCCAACCGACTCAAAAAACTGCACAGCCCCAGAAAGTCGCCGATATCAGCCAGTTAAACGACGAAGAATTGGCTGCTTTGCGCAAAGAAGTGGTAGACACCAAAGCCAAGTTGCGTAAGGAAATAGCCGACGAACGCACCAAAGCCGAACAGGCGAAACGCCAGATTCAGGATGAAGTCGCGCTTTCGCGCGAACAGGCGGCACAACAGAAAAAAGTCTACGCCGACGAAGTCCTGGAAGCGCGGAAAAAATCACAGGAAGAAATAGATCAGGCGCGGAAAGCCATGGCAGATGCTTTGGTGGAGGCAAAAACGAAAGCGGGTGGTGAAATGGAGGCCATCAATAAAAATGTTGCGGAAGCCCGGCAGAAAGCAGCAGAAGAAGTGCAAAAAGCACAGATGACTTCCGCCCAGGAAATTGCCGCTTCCCGCGAACGCGCCGCTGCGGAATTGAAAGCTGCCAAAGAGAAATTAGACCTTGCCAAAATGGAATACGCGGACGAAGTTGCTTCGGCCCGGGAAAATTCAACAAGCGAAATCAAACGGATCCGCGAAGAGTCGGTAACTGCCATTCAGCAGGCGCGTGAACAGGCAAAATTAGAACAGAACAGAACGGTAGACGAAGTGGTGGGCGTGAAAAAAACGGCGGCGGAGCAAATCCTGCAAACGCAGGAAGCAACAGCTCAGGAAGTTGCGCGGATTCGCGAAAACGGCGCTTTGGAAAAAGAAAAAATAGCGGTTGATCTGGCCGAATCGCGCCGGAAAATTGCAGAGGAAAAAACGCGGTTGCTGGAATCGAACGCGGCTGAAGTCTCCCAGATCCGCGAAAATTTGGCTCGTGAGAAGGAAACTGCCGCCACAGAAGTGGCCAACACCCGCAAACGCGCTTCTGAAGAAGTCAGTCTGACGCAACAACAGGTGGCTGCGGAAAAACAACGGGCGGCTCAGGAAACGGACGCTACCCGCCAACAATCTGCGGCTGAGGTCGCTGCGGCCCGTGAAAAGGCGGCGTTGACCATTCAGGAAATCAACAAGCAGGAAGCAGATAAAGTCGCCGAAGCCCGCCAACGCGCGGAACAGGAAAAGCAGGCCATCGGGAAGGAAGTGGTGACCGCAAAAGCACTTGCTGCACAGGAAATTACCAGAATTCAAACGGAGCTGGCCGCTGCAATTGCCGCTGCCAAGGCCAAGGAGGCGGAAGTGCAGCAGGCTTCTGCCCAGGAAGTTGCCGCTGCCCGCACCCGCGCCCAGGAAGAAGTGAAAAAAGCCAGTGAAATGGCCGCTACACAAGTTGCCGAAGCCAATAAAAATGCCAGTACGGCTAAAGACCAATACGTCACAGAAGTGGCAACCACGCAAAAAACTGCGACGGATCGCATCAAACAAATCCAGGAAGAAGCCGCCAAAGCCGTCCAGGATGCAAAAGCAAAAGAAAGCGAAATTAAAAACGCAACAGCCGGTGAAGTAGTCGCCGCACGGGAGCGCGCTGCCCAGGAAATTACGGCTGCCCGCGAAAATACAGCCCGCGAAATCGCTAAAGCCAAAGAAGCGCTGGCCCTGGCCCAACAAACAGCCGCCAATCAGGTGTCAGAAGCAAAAAAACAATCGGCGGACATCGTCAATCAGATCCAGCAACAGGAAGCGGAAAGTGTGCGCTTAGCCCGCGAAAAAGGGGCTACCGAACGCCAGACTGCAGCCAACGAGGTCGCTGCCGCCAAAGAACGTGCCGCTGCTGAAATTGCGGCGACCAATCAGACTGCGGCCAACGAAGTAAAAACGGCACGTGAAAATGCAGCCAAAGAAAAAGAAGCTCAGGCCCTGGCGGTGCTGAAAGCCCGGGAGGACGCTGCTGCTGCCATTTCCAAAACCCGGGAAACCGCTGCCGCGGAGGTCGCCGCCGCTCAAAAAGCTGCCTCCGATGAAATCATCCGCGCCAGGACAGAAGCAGAAAGCAGGAAAGCTGCCTTTGCGAAAGAAGTAGCGGATTCGGATGCTTTAGCAAAAAAAGAAATTGCAGATACGCGTGCCAAAGCGGCGGAAGAAGTCAGAGTAGCACGTGAAGCCAGTGTCACTCAGAAAACGCAGTACGCCAAAGAGGCGGAAGACGCCCGCAAATTGTCGCAAACCGAAATCACCGCTGCCCGCAAAGAAGCTGCTGATGCGGTTTACCAGGCCCGCCAGCAATCTACCCAGCAGATTACAAAAGTGAAGGAAGAAACGGCTGCCCTCATTACGGAAGAGCGCGGTAAAGCCGACCTCGCTAAAAAGCAGTTTGGAGAAGAAGTCGTTCAGGCACGCAAAGACGCAGACGCAAAAGTTTTGGAAGAGCAAAAACGGGCTGAAACGATTCGTGTGCAAATTGCAGCGGAAAATAAAAAACTCACCGATTTGCAAGCTCAGGTAAAGGCAGCCGAGGATAACCTTCGCCGCCTGCAGGCTGAAGCTGAAAAGAAAAAAGCGGGGAGTAATAATTAGTGTTTAGAGGAGTCTGTGTAGTCGCATGAAAATCAACCCGGATCGTTACGAAAAAATCAAAAACCTCGCTGCCCGCCGCCAGCCCGATCTGACTGTAGTGCTTGAAAATGTACACGATCCGCACAACATCGGCGCGGTGTTGCGCACCTGCGATTCTGTGGGCATCAAAGAAATTTATGTTTTGTATACCGACCCCGATATGGCGCGCCATTTCATCGCGGTTGGAAAGCGAACCTCCGCGGGCTCGCGCAAATGGGTGGACGTACACCTGTTTACCCACGCGGAAACTTGTTTTGACCTGGTGAAACAGCGCTACGGCAACCTTTGGGGGACCCACCTCTCCGCCGATGCCTGCAGCGTCTACGACCTGAACTTAGCCGAATCTGCGGCCCTGCTTTTTGGCAACGAACAACACGGACTTTCCGAAATGGCGCTTTCGTATTCCAGCGGCAATTTTGTCATCCCGCAAATGGGCATGGCGCAAAGCCTGAATATTTCAGTGGCCTGCGCCGTTTCGCTGTATGAAGCTTACCGCCAGCGGCAGGTGAAAGGGTATTACGACCAGCATCCGGGCATGCCGGAAACAGCCCGCGCCGCGCTGCTCGAAGATTACCTCGCCCGCCACGCCACGCAAGAGAGCATGCGGATTTTTCGGCAGGGTTGACCTATCTCACCACCACAAATTTTTTCGCAAAAGCCTCCCCGCCGGTAGTACGCAAAGTCATCATATACACGCCAGGCGGCAGGTGTTGGACATTAAAAATTTCGATCGGATCTTCTACTTCATCAATTTTGCGAATTGTCATCATTTGGCCAAACTGATTGTTAATCGTGATGGTCAATGCTTTGTCTAAGAACGTTTTATCCATCTCCACATTTATCAGGAATTGAGTTGGATTGGGATAGATAATATACCCCGACGTACCATCGCCAGTGGGTAGATCTCCGGTGGGAACATCTCCACCAGGTGTCACAACCGTCGAAGTTGAAGGGAGCATGCTTACATTGGAAAATGCTCCTACGGCTAAAGCGTCCACATGCGTACTTTCGACAAACAAACCCGCGTCTATGCAGGATGGCATCGCCAGGTTGATTGAAAAATGCTGCACCCAATTAACCCCGTCACTTGAGCTATAACCAATAAAACTATTGCCATTGCGTAAGATGCGCAACCATTTATGGCCCGGTGTGAAAAATTGCTGGGTACTTTTCGCTCCGTTGGTCGTGTATCGAACCTCCCGATATACATATTTACCCTTCTTGACTTTTAAGGCGACCATTCTTGAGCCAGGTGCTTCACTTTCCCTGAATGCAATGCCGGCAAAATCTCCCTCAGTGATGCTGTTCACTTTGGTGGTGATGGCCAAGCTGTCACAGAAGTTCTGAAAAGCGAAGAATTGTTGATCATTGGAACCCGATGGTGAAGCGCCTTCAGCACTGATGTCAATCGTACGCCCACAATGGTTGTTGATGGCTGTTCCTTGTGGGCCGCCAATACTGGTGGTTGTCCAGGGTGTGGTGAGTGGTTCTTCACATACACAGGAGACGTCCATATTAAAATCGCCGTTACTGAAATTTGATCCACTGACCAGAATGAAGTAATTCAAACCGGGCGAAGAGAGGAAACTGACCTTCGACTGCGATCCGCAGGCATCGTCATTGTTGGCGACGCAGAGGAGACTGTTATTGCACGTGCCACTGTAGACATGCACCTTTGTATCGAAAGTCGAGGCGCACAGGTCAAGTGTGATCAGAGAGCCGTCTCCGGGTAGCGTATACCAGATGCCGTTGCCGGGAGCCAGGCCGGATTGGCCATCACAAGCGCCCAGGCTGCTATCAGACAATGCGCCTGTTGTGTTGCCGGTGATGGTGCTTCCGCATGCTATCGGGACAGCCGTGGTGCAATAATCGTTGGACAACGGAATGGCAAAGGTGATGCTTGTGAAATCACTGTCGTAGCAGGAACATTGAGAACGCAGGCAAAAAGTGTATTGTATATTGGTCTCTAATCCGGAAAAACTAACCGAGTTGCCGGTAGTCGTTTGTACTGTTCCAGTTGAACAAGAGCCGGAGGTACTCAAAACATATTCATAACTTTCCACGCCGGCTGTTGCGGGCCAACTAATAGTGGCTATGTTATCAGCTATGCTTACAGTTGTTTGACCAATGACATTCGGGCATTGGGCGCCACCAATTAAAGAAAGGGTGAAGTCTGAATTGTTAGAATTATCTGTGTATACAAAGATGTAATATTCTTCTCCTACGGCAGGCGCCCAGGTCACCTGAGTGCATGAATTCCATTCACCCCTGTTGCCAGTGACACAAGTTAAAGAACCGCATGAGCCGGAATAGACCAGGATGCCAGCTTCAGTGTCGTCACCAAAGCAAGTATGCAGTATGACAGGCAGGCCATCGCCAATCAGCCGATACCATAATCCTTTTATGCTTACACCTGAGTTTATATTCATTACACAACCACTGCTAAGATCATCTGCGGTAACGCCACGAAAAGTCCCGAGGATTGTTGCATCGCAACCTCCAATGAGCGTCGCATTGACACAATTGTCATTGAGCAATGGTACGCGCAGGGAAATGCTGAACACACTGTGCTGGGTCGGAGACCCAGAAGCGCTGTAAGCACGGACATAATAAACTGTATTGCCAGTAAGGCCGCTAATCACAATATTTCCATTATTCGCACTGCTGTAGCATCCTATAGAAATAAGTTGGTTGCAGGAGCCGCTGAAGACCTGAAAATTGGAAGGAGTACTGCCTGCAATGTTCTCACATTCATATAATAAGTAGGTGACGTTCGGCGGGGTTTTAAAAGTGAACCATACATCATCGTTTTCACCGCCGCTGCAAGTGGCATCATTAACGCCCGTAGCCCTTGCTGTATTCACAGTAACGGTAGAAAAACTACCGTTTTCCGGGATTTGAGGAAAGAGAAACGCATGCTGGCATACATCATTGACGGGAGTTGCCTGAAGGCAAAGGGTAAAGTCAGACTCTGAAGATGTGCGCAAATAATAAGTAGTGCCACCGGTAAGACCCGTGAAAATGCCTTTGAGGTCGTATTGAAAACAGGCTAACGAAGCAAGGTTGGTACAATTGCCACTAAATATCTCCAATAAAGGTGCGTCAGCCGCTGAAGAAATACCAGGGATATCAAACCATACGCTTTCCACATCAAGCGGTGTGGTAAAAGTGTACCAGACATCTGGCTCCTGGAAGCCTGTACAAGTCGCAATTCCGGATGGAGAAGCATTCAACACAGAAACATTTGCAATAGCGCAACTACCGCTTGAGGGCAACTCAGGAATAGCGATAGCACCGGAACAAAAGTCGTTGGAAGGCGGGCGTCGCAAACAGATATCAAACAGCGTTACATTGTCTGATGGCGCTGCTTTTGTATAAACCCGCATATAATAGTTGGTATTGCCATTAAGACCCGTGATGACGCCCTGTTCAGGATCATAACAACCCAAAGAAATCAGATCCCCACAGGAGTTGGTGAAAATTTCGAATACTATATCCTTATACAAAGGGTGATCAGAAATAGAAATAATATTATTGATTTCGTACCGAAGCGTGGTAAAACCAGGCGGGGTGGTAAAGGTGTACCAAAGATCATCGTCTTCCACGCCAACACAGGAAGCCGAAGCACTTCCTGTGGCCCCTATCGTGGAACCAACCAGACTGGCGCAACTACCGTTTAAGGGAATGGCAGGAAAAGGAACTGCTCCGGAACAATTGTCATTGGGCAATAGGCGCAGGCAAAAATTAACTGAATGAGTCGTTAAAAAAGGATCATTCGTTGCAAAAGGAGTATACGCACGCAAATAATAAGTCGTATTGCCACTAAGGCCGGTAATCAGACCATAGGAGCTGGTAATAAAGCAACCGATAGCAGTAAGATCGTTGCAATTGCCGCTAAAAACCTGAAAACGCAGATCCTCATAACTGCCTGTTTTCAGGTAAGCCACCTCTGTCACACCTGGTGGAGTGGTAAACGTGTACCACACATCGCCCTGCTCTCCTTCTTCGCAATGAGCAAAAGTGGTGCTATTGGCGTAAAAATAGGTGGAAATTTCCAGCGTGCTACAACTGCCATCCAAAGGAATGATAGGAAATGCAATGGCCTCTGGGCATTCTTCATTAAGCAATAGCCGCAAACAAATATCGGTGCTCCCCCTATTGGAATAATAGCTATAAACACGCAGGTAATAAGTGGTACCACCGCTGAGGCCGGTAATGGCCGCGTGAGCTTCTTGATAGCATCCTATGGAGGTCAGGTTTCCGCATTCACCGCTGAATACCTGTAATACAGGGGTGATATTATTCGGAGCAGGAGTCGTCTCAAATAATAGTGTTTGCACTCCAGGCGGAGTAGTAAAAGTAAACCATACATCATCATCTTCATTGCCCATACACGCAGGATCATTCGCATTTATGGTAGGCGACGTTGTAGCCGTGATCATGGAGCAACTGCCATCCAAAGGAATATCGGGAAAGGCCAGCGCTCCGGCACAATCGTCATTGACCGGTATTTCCGGAAGCCGCAGACAGACAGAAAAATCAGCACCGACTTCGTCGTCCTCGGTATATATCCTTAAATAATAAGTGGTGCCACTACTGAGGCCTGAAATACTTCCACTATTCCCATACCGGCAGGTCCCTTCAATCAGGTTGCTACATGAACCATTAAACAGTTGAAAAATAAAATTTGGAATACCGGAAATTGACTGAATTTCTATGTCTATAGTGCTCACGTTTGGCATAGTAAAGGTGAACCAAACATCATGTGACTTATGCCCTGTAGTTGCACAAGGATAGAACATATTACCTCCAGTAGCAACTACGGTAGAGCCGGTCATAAATGAACAACTGCCATCTGTCGGGATGTCAGGAAAGGCAATGGCGCTAGAACAGTTGTCATTCAAGGATAACCCAAGACGAATATTAAATGGTGAATTACTATTGTGATTCCAGGACACTCGCATATAATAAGTAGTGTTACCAGTAAGGGTGGTAAACTGCATTTTCCTGCCATAATAACAACCAATTTCAGTAAGCCCGGTACAATCATTTCCGCTCAATATTTGAAAATAAACATCCGGAACGCTTACGTTGCAAATAAGCGAGGTTACGCCAGGCGGGGTGGTAAAGGTATACCATACATCATAACTTGTTGCGGGACAGTCAGGGTCATAGGTTCCCGTTGCATTAAGTGTCCTGGCAGCCACGCTGACATAACTGCCATCATTAAGTATGGGAGGGAAAGCGATGGCCTCTGAACAGTTGTCATTGGCAGGAGGTAAGCGCAGACACAATTCAGTAGGATCATACGTGGATAAAAAAAAGACGCGGAGATAATAAACTACGCCGCTGGTAAGTCCCGTTATGACCCCTCCGTTTATTTCCGTATTTTGATAACAGCCCAATGAGGTAAGCCCTGAACAGTTTCCGCTGAATACCTGAAGCTGATAACCAATACTGGAGCCGCCATCCATTTCATAGGCAAGATGGTTTATTCCGGAAGGTAAGCTAAAAGTGTACCATAGATCGGCGTAGGTAGGGCTACATAGCGAAGCACTGCTGGCCGCATTGCGGGTGGCAGTAGCTGGAGAAATGAGTATCGGAATACATACGTCGTCTAAAGGAAAACTTGGGAGAGGAGTGGCACTGGAACATTCATCATTGGGAGCCGGAGCTTTTAACGTTAATTGAAAAGTACCTCTCAAAGCCCCAGGTCGGGTGTAAATTCGTAAATAGTAGGTATTGCTGTTGTTGAGATTCGCAAAGAAACCTTTCTCGAAAATGTAACAACCAAGAGGCGTAAGATTGCCACAACTACCACTGAAAAGCTGGGAATAAACTTCGTCATGCCCCTCTATGAGGGCATACTCAAATATAAGTGTGGTAACACCAGTCGGGGGCGTAAAAGAAATCCAAACGTCGTCGTCCTCTGTCCCGAAACAAGAATTATCCGGCGTTCCAGTAGCACCAAAGGTGGTAAAGGTTAGTGCAGCGCCGCTTCCATCTGAGGAAATATCCGGAAAAATGAAGGCTCCCGAACAATCGTCATTGAGAGGGGGGGGCACTACACGGAGGCATAATTGAAAAGTAGACGCTTCACCAGATGGCTGGGTATATACCCTCAGATAATAAGTTGTTCCTTCGTTTATTTCGGAAATCATGCCGCCAGCGACAATGGGGTAGCACCCGATGGAAACTAAACCGCTGCACGTGCCCTGAAAAACTTGGAAAGATCGGCTCGTATTTCCAGAAATATTGGTAAACTCGTATGCAAGCGCATTTGCCCCCGAAGGCATAGTGAAGATGTACCATACATCGTCATCTTCGGTTCCCGTACAAGTAGGATCGGGCGTGCCGGTAGCACCGACCGTAGTAACTGTAACTGTGGCACAACTGCCGTCAGATGGAAGCACAGGAAAGAAAAAGGCTGTTGCACACTCATCATTGATGGGCTGAAGATGTTTACCCAGATAAAGATTAAATGTACCAGAGATTCCCGTGTTACGAGAATAGGCACGCAGGTAATAGGTCGTGCTACCCTCAAGACCGGTAATGTTACCGTACTCATCAAAACAGCCAATAGAAGTGAGGGCGTTGGGGCAACTGCCTTTATAGAGCTGAAATCCACCTTCTGTATCGTCCGATGCATCGGTTATGCCATAGTACAGTGACGTCTGTCCGGGAAGGGTCGTAAATGAATACCATACGTCATAGTCTCCTGAACCGAAGCAGGTAGCTTCGGTTGAGCCTGTGGCATCAATGGTCGTTATCGAAACTGAAGTACAACTGCCATCCAGTGGAAAGCCCGAAAGGGGTATAGCTCCTGTGCATTCATCATTCAATGGCGGTGGAAGCACAAACAGGCTGGCATTCATGCAAGTAGTTGCTTTTAACGGGGAAACGAGGGACAACAGAGATGAAACGACAGCCGCGTAAATAAGAAAAATGTTCAGGTGCTTCATTTGATATAAATTATAATAATCCATTCAGACAGATGCGAAATTGCGCTGACGAGCAAAGGTTTTACGTCAGAAAATTAGTCAACAACCAGAAAAATTTCCTGACTTCGACTGATTTAAAAAATGCTTCAAAGTAAAAAGAATACCCGTTCGCTTAGAAAAAAAATGACGAAACCCCGGTTTGACTGTGTGAAACCCCGGTTTGACTGAGTAAACGATTATTATTCCCGCTCGCGTGAAGTCGGTAGCTGAGCGTAGTCGGTAGCTGAGCGTAGTCGGTAGCTGAGCGTAGTCGGTGGCTGAGCGTAGTCGGTGGCTGAGCGTAGTCGGTGGCTGAGCGTAGTCGGTAGCTGAGCGTAGTCGGTAGCTGAGCGTAGTCGGTAGCTGAGCGTAGTCGGTAGCTGAGCGTAGTCGGTAGCTGAGCGT
>JBJXFD010000093.1:0-11203 GCA_046153985.1 Saprospiraceae bacterium | reverse complement strand
CCTTTTCAGCATTTTGGATGAAATCGAACAACAGTTCAGCATGGCAACCGAACTTGCCTAAAATCAAGCGACGTGGTTTTTAAGATACAGGATTTTGAGCGAAAGATTTTTCAGATCGTTAGCGAGGCTTCGCACGAACTGGGCTACCCGGCTTATGTCGTGGGTGGTTACGTGCGCGACCGGCTGCTGGCGCGCCCCTCAAAAGATATGGACATTGTCTGTGTGGGCAGCGGCATCGAGTTGGCTGAAAAAGTTGCAGCCAAATTACGTCCCATGCCGCGCGTTGCTGTTTACAGCCGCTTTGGAACCGCCATGCTGAAACACAACGATATGGAAATCGAGTTTGTGGGCGCCCGAAGAGAGTCTTACCGCCAGGATTCGCGCAAGCCCAGTGTGGAAGAAGGTACCCTGGAAGACGACCAAAACCGCCGCGATTTCACCATCAATGCATTGGCGGTAAGCCTCAATGAAGGAGACTTTGGCAGCATTGTAGACCCTTTCGACGGCCTGCAACATTTGGAAGAAAAGGTCCTCAAAACGCCGTTGGAGCCTGGAAAAACTTTTTCGGACGACCCCCTGCGCATGATGCGGGCCATCCGTTTTGCGACGCAATTAGATTTTAAAATTGATGAAACAACGTTGCAGGGCATTGCCAAATTCAAGCAACGCATCAACATTGTCTCCTACGAACGCATTACCGGCGAACTGAACAAAATCATCCAATGCGACCAGCCTTCTGTGGGCTTTAAATTGCTGTTCAATACGGGGCTGCTGCAAATTATTTTTCCGGAAATGGCTGCGCTGCACGGCGTGGAAGTGCGCAACGGCAAGGGACACAAAGACAATTTTTACCATACCCTCCAGGTTCTGGATAACCTTTGCCGCAAAACCGACGACCTGTGGCTGCGTTGGGCTGCCATCCTGCACGACATTGCCAAACCGCCAACCAAGCGCTATTTCCCGGATCAGGGATGGACTTTTCACGGCCACGAAGCCCTTGGCGCTGCCATGACGCCGCGCATTTTCAGCCGTTTGAAGCTGCCGATGGACCACAAAATGAAATACGTGCAAAAATTGGTGCAATTGCACCTGCGTCCCATTAGCCTGACCAAAGAAAACATCACCGATTCGGCTATTCGGCGCCTGCTGTTCGATGCCGGCGACGACATTGACGACCTCATGTTGCTGTGTGAAGCCGACATCACTTCCAAAAATCCGGAAAAAGTCAAAGGGTATTTGGAAAACTACGAATTGGTGCGCCAACGCCTGAAAGAGGTGGAGGAAAAAGACCACCTCCGCAACTGGCAACCTCCGGTGAGCGGCGAAGAAATCATGAGCACCTTCAACATCCCGCCAGGTAAAGAAGTCGGCATCATCAAAAATGCCATCCGCGATGCCATCCTCGACGGGGTCATTGAAAACAACCATGCCTCCGCGCATGCGTTTATGCTGGAGAAAGGGAAGGAGTTGGGGCTTATCGGAGAAGGTTAAAGTAGAAAGGATAAAGGTTAAAGTTGGCAGTTGGCAGTCTTTCAGTTGGCAGTTTAGCATTCGATTTATGAGGCTGTTTTTTGTCAAAAGCAAAGTGAAATGGTCGTGTTATTTTTCAACAAAAATAAAACTTGAAAATATTATGTCAAGAGCGCTTATTATCGGTGCAGGCGGCGTTGGCCGGGTCGTAGCCTACAAATGTGCCCAGCATCCGGAAGTATTTTCGGACATCCTGCTTGCCAGCCGTACCAAATCCAAATGTGATGAAATTGCCGTTGCAGTGAAACGCGACACCGGCCACACCAGCTTCGAAACCGCTGCTGTGGATGCAGAAAACGTGCCCGAATTGGTGGCGCTGATCCGCTCCTTTAAACCGGACCTCGTCATCCACGTGGCGCTCCCTTACCAGGATCTGACCATCATGGACGCTTGTTTGGAAACGGGTGTCAATTATATGGATACGGCGAACTACGAACCCAAAGACGTCGCAAAATTTGAATACCACTGGCAGTGGGCCTATCAGGAGCGCTTTGCAGAACGCGGCATTATGGCCTTGTTGGGTTGCGGGTTCGATCCGGGCGTAACGAATGTTTTCACGGCTTACGCCGCAAAGCACTACTTCGACGAAATCCACTACCTCGACATTGTAGATGCAAATGCAGGCAGCCACGGCAAGGCGTTTGCCACCAATTTTAACCCGGAAATCAACATCCGCGAGATTACCCAAAACGGGCGGTATTACGAAAACGGCGAGTGGGTGGAAATTCCGCCGCACTCCGTCATGAAAGCGCTGAACTACCCGGAAATAGGTCCGAAAAACTCATACGTGCTGTACCACGAAGAATTGGAAAGCCTCGTGAAGCACTATCCAACCCTGAAGCGGGCGCGCTTTTGGATGACTTTTGGCGACGAATACCTCACCCACCTGCGTGTGATCCAGAATATTGGCATGGCAGGCATCGAACCGGTGCGTTTCAAAGGGGTGGATATTGTGCCGCTGGAGTTTCTGAAAGCAGTGTTGCCGGATCCGGGCGACCTCGGCGAAAACTATTCCGGCTTTACGTCCATCGGTTGCCGCATTCGGGGCATCAAAGACGGCCAGGAGCGCACCTATTACGTGTGGAACAATTGCAGCCACCCGGAAGCGTATAAAGAAACGGGTACCCAGGCTGTTTCCTACACCACAGGCGTACCGGCCATGATCGGCGCAATGATGGTGTTGCAGGGCAAGTGGTCGGGCAAAGGCGTCTTCAATGTGGAGCAAATGGACCCCGATCCGTTTATGACCGAACTGAACCGCTGCGGCCTACCCTGGCACGAAGCGTTTGATATAGACCTGGAGCTGTAATCTATTGCACTTTAACGAACTTAAGAAGGCGCTCACGGGCGCCTTCTTTCATTAAAAGTTGTAAGGAATCCTCCGTCAATTTTACGATTTCAACGGCCTTTTCGGTTGAAGCCTGGTTCAGTGTATCGAGGGTATAGAGGTATTTTGACTCCACATAGTAGCTGCCCGATTCTTCATACTTGAGCGGCCCGTTGTAGGTATATCCTTTGTTTTTAGCCAAATTCAGTTTGATGTATTGCGGATCCACTTCAAGCGAATCTCCTTCTTCCAGTACGGCGATGGCCTGCCAGTTTCCGACAATCTGATGCTCTGTCTTCGGTCCGCACGCACTGATCAGCAGTAACGTAAAAAACAATAGTCCGGCTCCCCTGAGCGATAAATTCTGCATGTTTCGAATGGTTGTATACTTGTTCATAATGCCGTTCAGTAGAATAAGGTTGGCTTGATGCGGTAAATTTAACCACCCGCAACGGTAATTCTTAATCCGGACGACAATATGTGAAAGCCTTGGGTACAAATCTCATTGGCCTATTCAGTATGTGTCTGGATTTTAGTGTTTGAGAGCAAGGCATGCGAAGACCCCAAAAACGGGAGTTTACAAAGGTAATTGACCGTTTTTGGGGTCGAGCATAACGCAGCTATCGGACACTAAAACCAGACACTAATAAAGCTTCGACAATTGAATGAAGACCAAAGCGCCCGCAAGGAATCCAAGCGCCGCTAACCAGGCTATTTTTTTCATGTACCAGATAAAGTCAATGCGCTCCATGCCCATGGCTGCTACGCCCGCTGCCGAGCCAATAATGAGCATGCTGCCGCCCGTACCCGCCGAATAAGCGATGAAGTGCCAAAGGTGGTCATCTATCGGATTGTCATACATCCCCATGGTCGCAGCCACTAAGGGAACATTGTCTACCACAGCCGACAAAACGCCGATCAGAATGATGACGATATTTTGATCAGGAACAGCGGTTTCGAGCCGTACAGCTAAACTTTGCAAAAGGCCCATTTGTGTGGCGCCGTCGGGGCCCACGACCATCATCGTTTCGAGAGAGCCGACCGCCAACAGGATGCCCAGAAAGAACAGGATGCTGGACATCTCGATTCGGGACAGGGCATGGAGTGCGGTATATTTTTGCTTGCGCTCTTCCGTAAAATCTTCTTCGGGATGAATGTACTCTGAAATCAGCCACACGATACCCAAGCCTAAGGCCATACCAATATAGGGGGGCAGGTGCGTCACGGCTTTAAAAATCGGCACAAAAATCAGGGCGCTGATCCCGGCAACGAACATCACATTGCTGCTAAGCAGTTTTAGCTTTTCTTTTTCTGCATTGGGATCAAGCTCAGGCGCAGCCAATTTTCCCGAAAAGGTTTTTGAAAAATAAAGCACGAGTACCGGGACCGCAAGGCAAACCACTGAAGGCAAAAAGAGGATTTCGATCAGGTGGAGGGTGGATACTTTTTTGTCAATCCACAACATGGTGGTCGTCACATCGCCGATGGGCGTCCATGCGCCGCCTGCATTGGCTGCAATGACCACAATGGAAGCATACCAGAGGCGGTCTTCCCGATTGGGCACCAATTTGCGCAACAGCGAAATAAGGACAATCGTCGTGGTCAGGTTATCCAGCACGGAGGAAAGGAAAAATGCAAGCACGCTGATGATGATCAGCATCTTGCGTTTGCTGTTGGTTTGGATCCGGTTGGTGATGACCGAAAAACCCTTGTGCAAATCCACTAATTCCACAATGGTCATGGCGCCGATCAGGAAAAACAGGATTTCCGCGATTTTGCCAACGCGGTGCAACAGGATGAAATTCAGCCCGTCGTAGTACTTTTCAGAATCGCCGGCATAAGTGACGACTAAGTCGTGTTCACCAACGATGCCGAGGTGGCCAATGGAAATCATAGCCCAGCACAGCGCGCCCATGACGAGCGCAGGAACCGTTTTATCCAATTTAAGCGGGTGCTCAAAGGCGATTGCTAAATAGCCGATGATGAAGCAGACAATGACTCCGGTAAGCATGGTTTGTCGTTTTGTTGTCGTAAGAAAAACTGGAAATCAGTTGTAAAAAACCGGAGGTAAATGTAAAATATTTCATCATTATTCCACCTTCAATAAATTGCTTTGAAAGAAGAATTTACAACTTTTTTCCGGCCATCGGATTTCAGTAGTATGTTCCAGGACAAACCATACGTTGGGAACCTTAGGTCAGCAAAATAAAAGTCAGCGCGCCGGCAAGGAATCCAAGCGCCGCTAACCAGGCTATTTTTTTGAGGTACCAGATAAAATCAATGCGTTCCATGCCCATGGCTGCTACGCCTGCTGCCGAGCCAATAATGAGCATGCTGCCACCGGTGCCAGCTGAATATGCGATGAAATGCCAGAGGTTGTCGTCAAGTGGATTTTCGTACATCCCCATCGTAGCAGCAACTAAGGGCACATTGTCTACCACGGCCGACAAAACGCCGATCAGGATGATGACAATATTTTGATCCGGAACTGCGGTTTCGAGTTGCACAGCCAGGCTTTGCAAAAAGCCCATTTGTCCGCCGTCTGCGCCCGTCACCATGATTGTTTCTAAAGAACCAACCGCCAACAGAATACCCAGGAAAAACAGGATGCTGGACATTTCGATGCGGGACAAGGCATGCAAAGCAGTATATTTATGCTTGCGCTCTTCGGTAAAGTCTTCTTCCGGGTGTATGTACTCCGAAATCAGCCACACCACACCCAAGCCCAGCGCCATACCCACATAAGGAGGCAGGTGCGTCAGCGATTTAAAAACAGGTACAAAGATCAATGCGCCAATTCCGGCAATAAACATGACGTTGCTGCTGAGTAACTTCTGTTTTTCTTTTTCACCACTTAAATTTACATCTGGCTGTGCAAGTTTCCCAGCAAAGTTTTTGGAAAAATAGAGCACGACTAAAGGAACGGCTAAGCAGACAACCGAAGGAAGAAAAAGGGTTTCAATCAGTACTAAAGAGGTGACTTTTTTGTTAATCCACAACATGGTCGTTGTCACATCGCCGATGGGCGACCACGCGCCGCCTGCATTGGCCGCGATGACTACAATGGAAGCAAACCAAAGGCGATCTTCCCGATTGGGCACCAATTTGCGCAACAGCGAAATAAGTACAATAGTCGTGGTCAGGTTATCCAATACTGCTGAAAGGAAAAAAGCAATGACGCTGACGATGATGAGCATTTTGCGCTTGCTGTCCGTTTTGATTTTGCCGGTAATGACGGAAAACCCTTTGTGAAGGTCCACCAATTCCACAATGGTCATGGCGCCGATCAGGAAAAACAGGATTTCTGCAATTTTGCCAACATGATGCAACAGAACAACGTTCAATCCATCGTAATACTGCTCCGGATCTCCGCCATACGTAATCACCGCGTCGTGGTCGCCAACAATCCCGAGGTGACCAATGGAAATCATAGCCCAGCACAGCGCGCCCATCACGAGGGCCGGTACAGTCTTATCTAATTTAAGTGGATGTTCAAAAGCGATGGTCAGGTAGCCGACGATGAAACACACGATAACTCCAGTAAGCATAAGTCTTGTAGTTTGTCTTCGTTATGGGAATGTACCCTTTGTTCTGATGGTGGCAGTAAAAATAGAATATTCTACCTTTCAGGGTAGCGGTTGCAGATAAAATTCATTAAAAATTTATATTGCAAGAAAAAAATGAACGGGTTGAGCCTTTTCCCGTTGCACTCAAAGTGGATTATTGCGTTATATTATGGAGAAAACTTGATTCCTACACCTAACAATAAGTTGCCTGATGAACTACACCCTCAACCTACTCAGCCTCGCAGCCGTCGCATGGCTGTTCACCGGAGGCACAGCTGATGCACAGGTTTCGGCCGGGCACAAGTTTTATGGACAAGCGAACTACGAAGCAGCTTTTTCGGCTTACGCCAAAGAAAAAGACAATGCCAAAAAAGGCGCCGAAGCGCTCTACGGGCTGGCCAGCGTTTTCAACCAGGAGGCTTTTTCGGGCTATAACCCCGATTCTTCGTGGGTTTATCTCAACAAAGCGGCGCAAAAAAAGCGGAAACTCCCTTCCTCCGCTCAAAACAAACTGCGCAAAAAAGGATACGATGAAGCATTCGTCAGCCGGATGAAAGGCGAACTCCGCGAAAAAGCAGTCCGGCAGGCCATTGCACGCGGGACGACCACAGATCTGGATCAGGTCATGGAGACCTACAAGCCGTTGAACAACAAGCAACGGCAGACCATCATGACCGCCCGGAATGTATTGGCGCTGGGTCAGATTGAGGCCGACTATGGCTATGATTCGCTGGTTGTTTTTTTGAAAAAATACCAAAGCAGCATTTTGGAATACACCCCCGAAATGGCGCCCCGCATCCAACAATCGGCCTGGAGGCTCTACTTTTCAAAAAAAGACAGCACCTACACCCACGACGTGCTTGATCTGCTCCGCGACTTTCCCAGCCTGGCGGTAAGAGCCGATCTTCCGCTTTCCAAAGCACTCACGGAAAGACCTTACATCATCGAAACTGAAAACTTGCTCAAAGAGACCCAACTGCGCGAGATGCCCCAAACCCTGCGCGTTATTTATTTGCATTACTGGCTGAGTGGTGAAAAAAACGATCTGACTGTTTTCCAGGAGCGCTATCCTGCTTTTGCGCAGTCTTTTGGCGTCAGCAAAGAACTGGAACTGGCCGCGCGGGCGCCGGGCTGGGATTTCCCTTATTCGGAAGTTGACCGCGAGCTCTACGAAGCTTTCATCCGGGAAGCAGCGCCGCGCCACAGTGCGGTCAAGGCTCTCCACCGGATGATCGAACCCGATGTTAAAGCCGACCGCTGGCAGGCTGCCATTGAACGGGTGGAAAGTTTGCGCAGCGTTTTTCCGGAAGACGATGTGCGCATTACCGGATTGCTCCGCACGCTCAAAGCCCCTTCCGTGAAAGGCATTGTTCCGGAACCGGTGAAAGGAGATGTCAATTCCGACCAGGGCGAATATGCACCGGTCATTTCCGCCAACGGCCAATACCTCTATTTTTGCCGCAATGAAAATGAGACGGACAGCTATACCGGCGATGAAAACATCTATGTTGCAATCAACAAAAACGGGCAGTGGGCAGATGTCCGGCCAGCCGGAAACTGGAAAGATCCCAACGTCCACGAAGCGCCGTTAGACATCTCCGCCGACGGCTCCATGTTGCTCCTGTTCAAAAGTGGCATTTTGATGTACAGCAACAAAGAGCGGTTCGGGTGGTCGAAAGAAGAATTGTTTTTTGAAAAAGGGAATACGCCGGAATGGCGGGGCTCCGCTTCGGTGGCCGCCAACCGTGAAGCGGTCATTTTTGAAGCGCGCCGCAAAGATTGTTTTGGGATCAAAAAAGACGGCAACATTGATATTTTTGTTGCTTTGAAAGAAGCAGACGGTTCCTGGGGGGATCCCATCAATCTTGGCGGCGTCATCAATACGCCCTTCAACGACCGCTCGCCTTTCCTGCACCCCGACTTGCGCACGCTTTACTTCAGTTCGGAAGGGCACGGCAGCCTTGGCGTAATGGATGTCTATAAAACGACGCGCATCGGCGATGGCTGGTTGGAATGGACAACTCCGGTAAACCTGGGTAAAGAGATCAATACTTCCGGAAACGACTGGGGCTACCGGATTTCTACCGACGGCGCTATGGCCTATTTTGCTGCGGATGCCAAAAATGGGAAAGAAAACATTTTCAGCGTTACCCTGCCCGATGCGGCGCGCCCGGAAAAAGTAGGCACCATTTCGGGTAAGCTGACGGGCTTGGACGGAAAACCCATCACCGCAAAAATTGAAATCCGGGATTTGGCCACCAATGAAAAAATTGATGAAGTTAGTCCGGATCCGGAAACAGGAGAATATTATATTGTGGTGCCTTTGGGCAAAATTTATGGCTATGTGGTTAGTGGAGAATCTTATTTCCCGGTGAGCGGTTCCGTAGACCTGCGCGAAATAAAATCTGCTCAAAATACGGTAGCGAACATTGTGGCGCCAAGCGTGGTGGAAATGGAAAAGGAAAGCGTGGCTGTACCGCTGAAAAACCTGTTCTTCGACCACGACGAAACTACCCTAAAACCTGAATCCTTTACGCAATTGGCGCAATTGGTGGCCTTTATGAAAACGACGCCCTACCGAATTGAAATCGCAGGCCATACAGACAATACCGGCGCAACGCAATACAACCTTGAACTCTCCAGAAACCGGGCGATAGCGGTGCGCCAATACTTAGTACAACAGGGCTGCGACGCGGGGCGGATTGAGGCGTTGGGTCTGGGAATGGCCAACCCCGTTGCATCCAACGATACCGAATCGGGTCGCGCACAGAACCGCCGCGTGGAAATTCGGATTGCGAAGGCGAGAAGGTAGGGTGCGACCCTCGCGGTCGCCCTTCTCTAAAGTCTAACATCTAAAGTCTAACATCTAAAATCACTATGTACAAACCAATCCTCTTTGCCCTTCTTTTTTCCGTATTGCTGCTGTCTTGCAAGCGCGGTTCCGAGTCGCAGGAAAGCACGCAAGCCGTTGCTCCTGCACAAATTGTCGAACGGTCGCCGGCGGCTTTGCGCCAAACGTATACCCAACGCATGGCCCTTCGGAAAACACCGTTGCCGTTGAAACAGGAAAAATCAGCCGGTCGGTTGAATCCTGTGGATGAAGCGCCCTTAGATACTGCATTTTTTGTTTTTCGCGAAGACCTGTTGGACATTGTCGCCAAAAAAGACGCGCACCGGCTGTTAGCCTATGTGGATCCGCACATCAAATGCGGCTTCGGCGCTGAAAACGGCCTGCCGGATTTTGTGCGTCAGTGGAACCTTGACGCCCCGGAAAAAGTAGCCGGGTCGCCGCTTTGGCAGCAACTGGAAGACGTGTTGCAACGCGGGGGCATATTCGGGCCTGGTCGCCAGAATTTCCAGGCGCCCTGGTACGCCGCTACGTTCCCGGAAACGGAAGACGCCCTGGAAAGCGCCGTGATCAATGCCCGCGAAGTGCGCATGCGCGAAGGTCCGGGCCTTACCGGCAAAGTCATCCAAAATGTATCCTTTGAAATTGTCACTGTGCTGGAGCGCGCTGAACAGGAAGAAACCATCGAAGGCCGGACTTACCCCTGGTTTAAGATCAAAACCCGAAGCGGCAAAGAAGGCTGGGTCTACGGGCGTTTCATCGGACTGCCCGCCGGCTACCGCGCTGTGTTTGAACCGTTGGGCAACAAATGGCGGATGACCTCATTTTTGAGCGGAGATTGATGGCAAATTTGCAAAAGGCAAATTTGCAAGAGGCAAGAGGCAGGAGGCAAGAGGCAAATTTGCAAATAGGCAAGAGGCAAACACGCAAACTTGCCCTTTGCCAACTTGCACTTTGCCAACTTGCCCCTTGCCTTTTGCCCCTTCTTTAATAATCACGAAAACCCAACACTCATGCACCGCTTTTTAATTGTTTTTTCAATCATACTTCTTGGCGCTTCCTGTAACTCAACCTCGTCCAATATGCAACAGACTTCAGCCACACCCAAAAATTTCGACTGGCAGGGGCACCGCGGCGCGCGCGGATTGACGCCTGAAAACACGGTTGCCGCATTTCTTAAGGCGCTGGAGTACCCGGAGGTGACCACGCTGGAACTCGATGTGGCCGTCTCTGCCGACACTCAGGTGGTGGTTTCGCACGAACCCTGGATGTCGGAAACCATCTGTAGTCACCCCGACGGGCGTGCTGTTGTGGCAACAGAAGCGCAATCGCTCAACCTGCACCGCATGCGCTACCCTGAAATTCAGGGTTTTGATTGTGGGCAACGCGGGCATGAGCGGTTTCCGGAACAACAAAAAATGGCAACGAAAAAACCTTTGTTGAGCGAAGTAATCGCAGCAGTGGACGCGTACTGTAAAAAACACCGGCGTCCGTTGCCCCGGTTCAACATCGAAATCAAAAGCAAGCCGGAATGGGACGGCATCTACACCCCTGCACCCGACGAATTCGCCCGTTTAGTCCTGGCTGAAATAGATGCTGCGGGCATCCGGAACCGCACCTGTGTTCAGTCTTTCGACAAACGTGCCCTACAGGCGGTACAGCGATTAGCCCCCAAAATCACAATGGCGCTGCTGATCGAGAACGCGGACGGGGTGGAAGCGCAACTTGCAGCGCTGGGCTTCACGCCAAATGTGTACAGCCCTTATTATCAGTTGGTAACGGCCCATTTGGTGGAAGCTGCGCACGGTGCAGGCATGCGTATTATTCCCTGGACAGTCAACGAAACGGAGACTATGAAAAGCTTGATGTCATTGGGGGTAGACGGCATCATCACCGATTACCCGGATCGCATTCCCCGTTAATTTTCCTAAA
>JBJXFD010000403.1:0-5459 GCA_046153985.1 Saprospiraceae bacterium | reverse complement strand
TTCACTACTATGGGCATCTCCGACTCCCTCGGCAAGGTTTGGATTCCCTTCCGTTAGGGTCTCCCACGTTCATGCGGCGCCTTTGATAGACACGCAACACTATTCTACCCCGGGTAGTCCCCATTGTGCAATTTGCCGATGCTTCCAATGGAGTAGCAGGTTTCATCCACTCCGGCGGACTGACCACTACCAATGGCGTAACGAGGCCTTTTTAGTGCAGCTTATCCATCGCGTTAGTGCGAGCTCTTGACCTTTCGTTTCCTCCAGACCAATCGCACCTCCTTCAAGCTGATCGGCACCTTGGCTTGTGTGGCTCTTGCATCCACATAGGCTTTTAATTGTTTATATTTGCCGCACGCCTCGTGGCGCACCGGATGACGCGGATTGCTGTACTAAATCCGATCGGCACATTTGCCTTCGGCAAGGTTCCAGACAGCTGTGGGCTCCGCCTCGCGTGTACTACTTGCGGGCCTCCGGCCCTCGTCTCGCCCACCATGAAAACCCAGACAAACTGTTGAAAATTTTTAAAAGTAATTTGTACACGTTTTTTTGGAGAGCCGGCACTTTCTTTTTATTTTTATGCCATGAGCGAAGAAAAAAATAAATTGGCCGTTTTCCAGGAAAAGGAAATCCGCCGGGTCTGGCATCACGAAGAATGGTGGTTTGCCATAGTTGATATTATTGAAGTGCTTACGGGATCCGAGCGCCCTCGTAAGTATTGGAGCGATTTGAAAAAGAAGTTGCTAAATGAGGGGGCAGATCAGTTGTCCGAAAAAATCGGACAACTGAAAGTAAAGTCCTCCGATGGAAAAATGTATGCAACGGATTGTGCCAATACTGAAACGATGTTCCGCATCATCCAATCCATCCCCTCCCCTAAAGCAGAACCCTTCAAAGCCTGGCTTGCCAAAGTCGGCTACGAGCGCATTCAGGAAATTGAAAACCCGGAACTGGCAGCGCAACGCTCGCGCGAATACTATCAGGCGCTGGGCTATAGCGAAGAATGGATAGAACGGCGGATGCAGGCCATTGCCGTCCGGGGTCAACTCACCGACGAATGGAAAAGCAGAGGCGTGCAGGAAGGACAGGAATTCGCCATCCTGACCGCTGAAATCAGTCGCGCAACTTTCGGGCTTACGCCGTCCGAATACAAAGACCTCAAAGGGTTGGCTCGTGAGAACCTGCGCGACCACATGACCGGCCTGGAGTTGATCTTTACAATGCTGGGAGAGGAAGGAACCCGCATTGAGGCGGTCAAAGCGGATGCTCAGGGCTTCGTACAGAATAAAGATGCGGCTCTTAAAGGCGGCACGGCTGCGGGCAAAGCGTTAGACGCGTTTGAGGAAAGTACAGGGGATAAGGTCGTTACGGGTGAAAATTATAAGCAACAGATTGCTGAGGCGAAAAAAATTCATGGTGCGCAACCTACTTAAAAAACATCGGGGCTTAAAAATGCTACTCCTCCTGCTCCTCGCAGGTAGCCCCATCTTCCTGTTTGCCCGCGAAGCGCCCCGGGTCATCAATTTTTCCAAAGCACAATACCAGGCGCAAAACCAAAACTGGATGATTAGCCAGGGCAGCGACTGGCGCATGTATTTTGCCAATTCTGCCGGCTTGATGCAGTTTGACGGCACCAAATGGAAAGTGCAACCCATTCCTGACCGCCGCACCCCTCGGGCAATTGCGTGCGCCCCGGACGGACGGATTTATTGGGGCGCTTTCGGCGCCTTTGGCTATTCGGAGCAAGGAGATTCCAACAGGCAGGAGCAACAACTCTGGCGCCTGTTGCGCGATACCGCCGATTTGCAAAAAGCCCAACGCGAAGAAATCTGGAACATTCTGCTGCACAACGATTTTGTGCTGTTCCAATCCTTTGCCATCATTTATAAGTATTACCCCAAAACGGGTGTGCTGGAATGCATTACGCCGCCGGGCAACATTATGTTTGTACACGACCTGGGAGAAAAACTATTGGTGCAAGTCATTGGCAAAGGCATTTACGAACTCAATCCCCGAAACGAATTCATTTTCCAGGAAGGCACCCAAAGCTTAGGAACCGCGATCGTAAAAAGTATCCTTCCCGTTGCCGACGGCAGTTACCTCGTTGCTACGGAACACGACGGCGTCTTTCGATATGCCAATGGCACACTGAGTACCTGGATCGCCGGGTTCGACACCATTGCCCGCACCAACCAAATCAACAAGGGTATCCGGCTCTCCAATGGCAATTATGCGTTCGGTACCATCTTGAACGGGGTATTTATCCTGGATCCGCAAGGAAAAGTTTTGTTCCACCTCAACCGAAGCAGTGGTCTGCAAAACAATACCGTGCTGGCCCTGCACGAAGACCACGCCGGCAACCTCTGGCTGGGTTTGGACAAAGGCATAGATTTGATCGAACTGAACTCCCCCGTGGTCTATTATACCGACAAGGAAGGCAAACCCGGCGCTGTTTACACTGCGGCCGTTTTTGAAGGCAACCTTTACATCGGCGCCAATCAGGGCGTTTTTTACAAACCCTGGCCTTCCAGTGGCGAGGATTTTCGACTGTTGGAAGGCACGCAGGGACAGGTTTGGGAACTGCGGGTACTGGACGAGCAATTGCTGTGCGGGCACAACGAAGGCACGTTCGTCATCAAAAACAAACAGGCTTCTAAAATATCTTCCATTACCGGCGGCTGGACTATGCAGCTCCACCCGACGCGCTCGGATATCCTGTTGCAAGGCACGTACACCGGGGTCATTGTGCTGCGCAAAAATCCGGGCGGACGCTGGCAGTTCTCCCACCGCATCGAGGGCTTTATCGAGCCTGTGAAACGGTTGTTGTTCGATGCGGAGGGCAATGTTTGGGTGGCCAATCCCTATAAAGGGCTTTACCGGCTCAAGCTGTCGGAGGATTTGTACAGCTGGACTGAAATCCGGCCTTATGATGCAAAAGACGGCTTGCCTTCCGAATTCAAAGCCGACATTTTCCGGTTCAACGGTGCTTTTGTTACCCGTTCGGCAGGAAAACTCTTTCACTACGACAAAGATGGCCGCTGGAAGCCGTTCGAGCTGCTAAAGGGGGCAAGCAGGGCTTTTACGTTTGCTCCGGGCGAGTGGTTTGAAGTGTATCCGGATGCGGTGAAATGGGTACGTGCCAAAGGCATTCACCTGATTCCACTATCGCTGATCCCCGATTTCGAAAATATCCTGTCGCTGGGAGATGGCAGCTATCTTTTTTGTCTGGAAGACGGTTACGCCCTGATAGACGGCAACCAGGCCCGCCATAGTTTTGCACAAACCACCCTGCCGCCGATGATTCTGGAAGTAGAAATCGGCGGGCCCGATCCCCTGACGCTCTACGCAGGCAAACAAGCAGAAGCCTGGGGTTTATCGCCAACGCAGAACAATTTTATATTCCGGTTTACTTTGCCGGTTTATACCAAAGTGCCCGATTTTCAATACCAGTTGGAGGGTTTTTCGCCGGAGTGGTCGCCCTGGAACAAGGTTTCCGTCAAGGAGTTTACCAACCTTCCGCCGGGTAGTTACACGTTCCGGGCTCGTTCCAGCGCTTCGGATGAAATCATCAGCTTTCCTTTTGTCATCCGCCCGCGTTGGTATCAGACTACCTGGGCTGCGGCATTGTTCCTGCTACTGGTGTGGACGTTGATCGGCGTGGGACTGGGCTGGCACCGTCGGCGGTTAGAGAAACAACGCCAGCGGTTGCTGCTGGAAAAAGAACGAGAGCTGGAGCAACAACGCATTCGGGCTGCCAACGAAAAACTGCAATCGGATGTGATTGGGAAAAGCCAGGAATTGGCCAATTCCACCATGAACCTCGTGCGCAAAAACGAAACCCTGATGGAGATCAAAGAGGAATTGACCCAGGCCAAATCCAATGCCGGCGGCGCATTCCCACCTTCGAACTACCGCAAACTCCAGCGATTGATCGAAGACAACCTTTCTTCCGAACAGGATTGGAAGCTGTTTGAAACCAATTTCAACCAGGTGCATGAAGCTTTTTTCAACCGACTGAAAGCCCAATTTTCTGACCTTACCCCCGGCGACTTAAAACTGGCAGCCTATTTAAAAATGAATTTGTCGTCGAAAGAAATAGCGCCCCTGCTCAACATTTCGGTGCGTGGCGTGGAAAACAAACGCTACCGCCTGCGCCAAAAAGTGCATTTGGACAATGATGCTAATTTGACGGAGTTTATGATTCATTTTTGAGGAGAGAGGGTGTGTGAGAGGGAGAGAGGGAGAGAGTGGGCGAGAGTGGGCCTCATTTATTGGGGGTTTTCCGAATATTTTCCGGATAATTCCCGAAAAATTTCCGAAAAACGGGCTTCCGGATTTTTATCGAATTGTTCCTGCATTTTATTAATCGTATAATATCAGGTAATTATAGATTGAAAAATAGAATGCATGGTGCATCCGATCTTTTGGCGCTATTTTTTCAATAAGAAGGACATTACCGGTTGCAACTGAGTTTGACTGAAACACTAATCAGAAACAAATTTCAAGATCATGGCAACTGCATTCATCTTTCTGGTTGTGGCTTTGGCTGCAATCGGGCTGGTAACAACAGTGGAAGGAAATGCAAAGCGTCGGTCTGAATACTATGAGGAAAAAAACAAAGGGGTTATTCCGTTTGATAAACGCAATTTGCTGCCTCGTGGCTACCAAGGCCGGGTTTTGGCTATGCCTGCCCATACTCAGGGAGTTTATGACGACGCGTATGCTACCGCATACAACCAGGAACGGAGAAAAAATAAGCTGCAGAACAGATCTGGTAATCAGCGACTCACAGCAACACTGCTATTTTCAATGCTCATTATTATTACCCTGGCTTATGCTGCTATGCGCAAAAAAGAGTATGCAGCTACAAGCCCACTCAACAAGGCGGAGCTTTACCTTAAATATTGAAATCTCATGTACTTAGGGAGGTCTGCGGTCTTTGCACCGCAGGCCTTTCATTTTGAGATGGGGATTTTTCAAGGTTAATTTCCACTTGAAGTATCAGTTGGCATATTTTTTGACGCTTATACAAAACGAATAGACACTACAAGAAGAGCTTGATCAAATTTTGAATAAGCTCTACGAGAAACCACTCCTCCTTTGCTTCTTTTTTGCTTAATGCAAATTGTTGAAAATTATTTACCGACAGGCGCGTCCCTCTCAGCGTCTTGTGATAGGAGCATGTTGGGGTTTTCCTCAACATACCGTACGATGGAGCAACACAAATGGTATGAGCGAACACACACACTATTTTTAAAAAAAAGAGTGGCCATGACAGCATCCAAGTATGTTTCAAGGCATCTCCCGAAAGTTCCTAAGAAGGGAAAAAAAGAGATTCCTGCCTGTCGGCTTCGATTGGAAACGTACCTCAAAAACGAACTTTCGAAGCTGAAAAACCTGCACGTTGGGTCGCCCGACGATGCGCATACTTTTTTATTGCTGGAACGCAAGATCGCCGA
>JBJXFD010000400.1:0-6708 GCA_046153985.1 Saprospiraceae bacterium | reverse complement strand
ATCAAAGCCGTTTGATAAAATATATTCAGGAACTGGCGCCAAAGGAGCGGGAACGCTTCCGGGAATTCGTGCTGTCGCCTTATTTCAACCAGCACAAGAAGACCACGGAGCTGCTGGAATTGGTTTTAGACCAATTGGATAAAAAAAGTGGGAAGGGGCTGGAAAAGGAAGCTGTTTACAAAAAATTATTCCCCAAAGAGGCATTCGATGAGCAAAAGCTGCACAACGTCATGTCGTACCTGAAGAAGTTGTACCACCGCTTTTTATCTCAGCAATACTTAGAAGGCCTTGATTTTCAGGAGCAATTGTTCACTTTGGAATATGCTTATGCCAACAACCACTTCGACGTGCTGACCAACCGCAGCAAGCAATTGGGCAAAACCTTAGATGAACACCCAATTCATGATGCGAATTATTTCCACGCCGGCTACCGCCTAAACTTCCTCCTGGGTTATTACAGCGCTAACCACGACCGGTCTAAATCAGGGCTTTTTCAGAAAATGCTCAACAACTTAGACCAGTATTATATTGTGGAAAAACTGCGCAACTGCTGCCACCTCACTGCCAACATGTTGATGATCAATACCCATTACGAGTTCCGGTTCATAGAAGAGATCCTGGAGCATGTACGCAACAACGAGGACAACAGCCGGGAAGACCACGCCATTTTACTCTATTACACCATCTTGATGAGCCTTCGGGAAGAAAACAATCAGGAGCACTACGCCCAGCTCAAAACGATCCTCGACCTGCATACCCAACATCTGAACTTAGTGGAACGCGGCGATTTGTATACGTTCGCCATCAATTATTGCATCCGCAGGATCAATGCCGGTGAAAGTAATTACCAGCGAGAACTGTTCGATTTGTATAAAAGCGGGCTAAAAACCGGTCTGCTCCTTAGTAATGGCTTGCTGTCGGAATGGAATTATAAAAACATCACCGCTTTAGGTTGTAGCCTGAAAGAATTTGAATGGACGGAAAAATTCATTCAGGAATACAAAGACAAACTGCTGGGCAGCCGCCGCGACAATGCCTACAATTACAACCTGGCGCACCTTTATTACAACAAAAAAATGTACAACGAGGCCCTTTCGGCCCTGCTGCTGGTGCAGTTTTCGGATGTGATGTACCACCTGAACACGACGTTCTTGCTGTTGCGCACCTATTATGCCCTACGCGACACCGAGGCGCTGTTATCGCTGATTGAAACGTTCCGCATCTACGTGATCCGCAACCAGAAAATGACGGTAGATCAAAAACGCGGCTACACCAATTTCCTGCGTTTTGCAAAAAAATTGGTGCTGCTGAAACACCATGCCAATACGTATTCGCGAAAAGCGCTGGAAGAAAAATTGTCAACCCTGAAAGAAAAAATCAACGGCACGGAGAATGTGATCAACCGGTATTGGCTGGTGGAGGAATGTGCTGCATAATGAGGATTTGAGGAACTGAGTATTCGAGGATTTGAAGAGCTGAAGAGTCGAGGATTTGAGGAACTGAGTATTCGAGGATTTGAGGAACTGAAGATTCGAGGATTTGAGGAACTGAAGATTCGAGGAAACCAAAAATTTATCGGGAAGTATCGAATACTCAAATCCTCAAATAACCGAATCCTCAATAACAATCAACCACCGCTAACAAAAACCTAAACAATGTATCAAATACTCATTTTCCTGCTTGCCAGTGTCTTTGCCCCTTCTATGAAAGAGGAATGGACGGAAGTCAAAACCTTAGACGAAACCATTGTGCTGGATTTGAAATACGCCACAACGGACAATTTTGTCAAGGCACAACTGTACGAATGCCCGCGCTGTTACCTCAGGCCGGAAGTGGCCAAAGCAGTGGTGGCGGCACATCAGGAGTTGCGAAAAAAAGGCTACGTCGGCCTGAAACTGTTCGATTGCTACCGCCCGCGCCCCATTCAGCGCAAGCTGTGGGAAATGTTGCCCGACGACCGCTTCGTGGCCGACCCCAACAAAGGTTCCATGCACAACCGCGGCGCGGCAGTGGATTTGACCATAGTAGATAAAAATTGCAAAGAACTGGACATGGGCACCGAATTTGATTATTTTGGGCCGGAAGGCTACCACAGCTATACCAAACTGTCCAAAACCGTGCTGCAAAACCGAAAACTGCTGCGGGAAACGTTGGTCAAACACGGCTTGCACCATATTAAGACGGAGTGGTGGCATTATTCTTACCGGGGGAAAAAATATGAGCTTTCGGATTGGGTGTGGGGGTGTGAGTAGGGTTATTCCCGGAACTGCCGGTGTAAGACCTCATTACACCGGCAGTTTTAATCTTGTATACATGATACATTACTATTGCTTCACCACCCGCATACTATGCTTTCCCTGCCCCGTTTGCACCGACAACAAATACATACCCGGCGGCAGATCGCTCATATCCAGATCGAACAGGTGCTCGCCGGCAGGAAGATAGCGCCGGGGGAAGACTTGTTTCGCTACCTGACCGCGCGGATCCATCAGAAAAGCAGCAGCCTCTCCGTCTTCGGGCACCGTCAGATGCAGCGTGGCATAGTCGTTGGTAGGGTTGGGGTAGACTTGCATGGAAAATGGCAACTCCATTGCCGCAGTTGTTTCGGGTGGTGAAGAACGCAGCGCAAGCGCTTCGTCATCGCTTTGGACCGAAGATATATTACCCTGATAAGCATTGCTGGTACAAAAGGCTTGCAGACTGCCCTGATAAGGCTGTAATGGTTCGCAGGCGAACGGGACGAAGTCATTGTGCAACCAAATATCAGAGCCAATGATAGACTCGTTCAGCACTTCAATATTGGGCGCCAGGATTTCTACCTTTACTCCCGGAGCGGCCGTGAGGTTGCCTGTGATGGTGATGTTGCTCCACGCGAAAATGGTTTGGTTTTGAGTGAAATGGGTGGCTGGCAGGGTTAGCTCGTAGGGGTAATCGGGGGTGGCAGTCCAGAGTTCCTCTATTGTTTCAACGGATTGACTGGTAGCAATATTAACCGGGTAGGTATAAACAGCCAGTGCACGTGGCGTTTCGTTATCACTGTTTAATCCTTCAAATTGATAGTCTACGAATAATACGAGATGTACTTCAGCGATTTCAAATTGACTTTCAAGGGTATAGGGGATACTTAAAGTTTCGCCAGCAATATAGTTACCTATACAGGATAGTGGAACTAAAGGAGTTTGTTCCATATAAGCATGTGGATTAAGGCTGGGAGACATACCTCCTTTAAGTCTTAAGGCTGCCCATATTTCTGTGCCAGCCGCAATTTTAGCTGCAGAATTAAACACATATTTTATGGTTTCGGGGTTTATTTTAACACGAATCTGGGTCAAGATATTAGGAATACCTTCCGGCGTTTCTATTTCAAGAGATTCATGAGTTTGAACATCTGCTTCTGGCGTTTCCAGTAGTGCAAACCTGCCTAATGCTTCGTTGTAAGCAGGGTACAAGGCGTCATTGCATTCTAAAACTCTCCCTGGTGTACGAAAGGATATCCCTCCTCCTACGGATGTATTAGTTGTGATTTTTCCTTTTAAGGCCATTTCCCCGTGGCTAAACGAAGTAGCTCCCAGAGTATTGATTTTGCCATTAACCGCATCCAGCTTAGTCTTGATGGGGGCGCCAAATAAATTGACAATGCCTGCCACAGCATCCAAAATTTCTACCCCAGTGAACTCATAAGTCGTATCGGAAAGGGGAATGTCAATTTTCGTTTTTATTTTTATTGGTTTCAAAATGGCGCCCGTTAGGGGCTTGACCAAACCAATTACTTCATTAAATGCCTTAAAAATTGCGTACTGGCGCTTGAGTTGTGATTGTTGCTGGCGTAACACGTTGTAATGTCCAACCAATCTGTTATAAGTTGCAAAGGTATGCGATCCGGCAAAACCTTCTGACAAAGTTTCAGTAGAGTAAGTCTGTGTCAAAAAATCCATCTCCAGCATACCCTGATCAAAGTCCTGAATATTAGCCAGCGTCCTTTCTACAACAAGAGAACGCCCGTAAAGGTCTAAATCCTGGTATTTAATTCGGTTAAAAATGACATTAATTATACCGCTTTGTAAACAGGTACACGGATCATATTCAACCGGAAAATCTGCGTACATATAGCGATCATAATCCTGAGTATAGAGAACTGAGGATTGCGAAATTGGCACCGAAGGGCGGTCCATTGGCTGGCTTAAACCCGTACGTGGATGTAACAGGGCGGTCATGTTTCCCGAAACCCCAACATCACCAAAAAATTTTATTGTTACTGAAATGAAATTGTAATCATCCCCCTGCGTTGGGGCAACGGCAAACACGACCCTGAGTATGGACGTGTAGCGGTTGTAAAGCAATACATAACTGTAATCGGTGGCCGCTGGTGCCACTCCTTTTTTTACGAGTTCCCACCCGTCTGCCGGTTGATAGTCTTTTCCCCCATTTTCTTCATCCCACAGCGGCAAGTAATTTACATTGGAGGTATTCCAAAACGGGGATTGAATAAACCATTGAGAGGGTGGTAGCCCTCCTTGATATGGATATTGCAGTTGCCGCCAGTCGAAAGTATTGACTTGAGCAGGGCAGTCGGGGTTAACGGCATTCTCCGGATTAGTCCGGATGCCGTTAGCCACCCCCGGTGTACAATTATCTGTTTGCGCACTCGTAAAATGTACCTCCATTAAGGCCAACAGTACGAGCATATATTTTATTGTTGTACTCATTTTATTTGTCGTTTTGGTGTTGAAAAAGATAATTTCGGGTAGCCATCATTCCACCCGCCTGCCTCGAAAAACCAGGTCTTCGAGCCGGGTTACCCCTCCGCTGGCATAGCTGAAATATTTAAACTTGAGCCGAATGCTGTCAGTCGTCGGGTCAACTACAATATCAATATCCTTCAATTCGGTGTCATAGTACCCTTGCGGTGGGGTGCAAAACAAAGGATCTGTAGGGAACCGGTAATGGTATGCATCCTCGAACAAAGCATATTCATAGGTCAAGGCGTGGCTAAGTGAGCGCCGCAGACAATTGCCGTCATTTACAGCGTTTTTGATATAAATCGTATCCCATTCTCCGCATTCTCCGCCAAAAGGCTCGCTAAAACCAAGTTCTACGGTGAAAGTTTCATCAGGTTTGCTATCTAAGGCGCCCTCCCATCGCCCCCAATAAAGGCATTCCCGCCGCGAAACAAAATGAAGGACCCTTACGACCGTATCGCGCCGGTCGGCCTCTGACAAACAATCGTTGTCCGTGAGCCGCTCTGCAATCAAGCGTACCGGAATGCTTTGATTAAGTACATCATCGCAGTAAAATGACAGTTTATAGCTGATGTCAGTAGAGGCGTTTTGTGGATTGCCAACCTGCCAATGGTAAGTCGTACCCAAAGTGGAATCCAAGGCAACAAAGCGAATAATGCTACCTGCCAATAGTGTGTCGCCACTTGTATAGCTTGTACTTTCATCGAAATTCACTCTTCGCACCTCAAAATCCGCGCTCACCGGCGCCTTCCGGTCGTGGCACGGATCGTAATTATGGCAATCCATATTGGTAGGATCATTGCAGGGAACTTCATCGTCGTCGCAACCCTGGCAGGAGAAAATACCGATGGCCGTCAAAGAGAGGAATAAATAAAAATGAATGGTTCGCATGATAATGGATATTGTAGCGGGGGCTTAAAATGCAAATTGGCAAAATGCAAATTGGCAAATTGACAAAACTTGTCCCACACAAACGAGAGAACAATCTTTGCTTGAAATTTGCATCTTATGAGACCGCCCACCGGATAAACAATAGCGCATCCGGGCGCGAATTTTTCTTTCGCACCCGGATGAACAATGTCCTGACTGACGTTCTTTACCGCCGTTCCAACGCCGCTTTCAACTGCGCATTTTCAGCTTCCAGCGCTTTCACTCGTTTGTCCATTTCGATCAGGTGCAGGAAAATTTCTTCGATTTTTGCCTGTTGGTTCGCCATCATGCTGCCCAATTCTAAGCCGGAGCTTTCGATTTGTTCGCCGGAAGGCGTCTCGTGCAAATGGCCGTGCTGGGCGATGTGTTCCGCTACCTTCGGCAGGGAACGCAATTCGTAATCCGGCGCGAAAACATAATCGCTCCACAACGTACGCACCCGAACTTCTTTGCTCAGGATGCCGCCTTCCACGAACAGGCGATAAGCGCCGATGTTGTCGCTTCCCAACAGGGTCGGGACTTGTTCTGTGCCGATGGCCACTTTGCCATCTTTTCTCACTACCATAAATGGCGTTGATGCGCCTGCTTGTCGAATAGCAAGGGCATTTTCACCACCACTATTTACAGGTACTACATCCCAGTCACCAGCGCCGCCGCCGCTCATACGCAGTCCTGATTTCGAGCCATCTACATGCAATTGCATCCCAGGCGAAGTAGTGCCAATGCCTACATCGCCGGCTTGAGTAACGGTCAGCCGGGTGTTGTCGCCCAAATTCATAAAATTGCCGCCGGGCGCAGCTGTAGAGATTTTAAAATTGCCGCTTGCATCCGCGTGGATGAAACCGCCCCCTGCACTGCCGACTGCCTTGAAGACCCCACCCCCACCATAAGGCTGATAGCCGAAAGCAAGATAATGCCCGCCGCTGTAGCCCAGATTCACCTGTTCTGAGCCCTCACCAACTGCTACCCGGGATCCTTTTATCCTAAGACCGGAAGCATTGAGGTACATGACTGTGGACAGTTGATTATCCGCAGTGAT
>JBJXFD010000614.1:0-21525 GCA_046153985.1 Saprospiraceae bacterium | reverse complement strand
AACTTTTTTTTGGCATGTCGCGCAAAATTTTATAGTGAAAAGATGCGCCAAGATATGAGACGATTGTACCTTTATTCGGATCAAAAGGCGATTAGAGCGGAGCAGTTGCCGTAGGCTTTGTTCAACTTTGCACTACTTATCATTGCCGACTAAACGCGGCTACATCAGCAGTGCTATTGTTGGAAGCAAGCATAAATAATAATACCCAACCCGGCCAAAAATATTCAGAAAACAAATGGAAGACCAACGCGAAGAGAAAAAGGCGTCCTCCCCACTGTTAAAAACAGATGGCGGCCAAACCAAATCGAATGCGATTGAGGTGCCTTCCATCTCGTTGCCAAAAGGCGGAGGAGCCCTCAAAGGCATTGACGAAAAGTTTCAGGTGAACCCAGCCAATGGCACATCCTCCTTTTCCATTCCATTGCCGCTGACGCCCGGGCGAAACGGCTTTACGCCTGCCCTTGGTATCAGTTATAATTCCGGCGCCGGCAACAGCGTGCTCGGCATCGGCTGGGGGCTGGACTTCCCCTCCATTCAGCGCAAAACAGACAAACGGCTGCCGCAGTATTTCGACTTTTCGGACGAAGAGGACACCTTTATGTTTAGCGGTGTCGAGGATCTGGTGCCAGTACTGAAGGTAGCCAAAGGACAGTGGACATTGAACGACGCTCCCGACGCGGATTATCCGGTACGCCGCTACCGCCCCCGCATCGAAGGCGGCTTTTCCATCATCGAGCGCATCGCGCATCCTGAACATGGTCTTTACTGGCGCGTGGTCACCCGCGACAACACCACCACGATTTTTGGCCGCAGCCCCTCCTGTCGCATCGCTGACCCGGAAGACAGCAACCGCATTTTCCAATGGCTGCCGGAAATGAGTTTCGACGACAAGGGCAGCGTGGTGGTGTTTGAATACCAAGCAGAGGACCTCGCGCTTGTCCCCGACGAAGTACAGGAAAAAAACCGCCGCAATCCCGATGATACGCCTCGTTTTGCCAACCGCTATCTGAAGCGCGTCCAATACGGCAATACCACTCCTTTTTATCCTTTCGACACAGCAGGCGTTTCCCCTTTTGACCCGATAATACCCAAGCTTGACTGGCATTTCGAATTAGTATTCGACTATGGAGACCACAATATAGAAAACCCTGCCCCCGCTCCGCAGCAGCCCTGGCCCGTTCGCCCCGATCCCTTCTCTACCTATCGCGCCGGTTTTGAAATCCGGACCTACCGCCTGCTCAAACGGGTGTTGATGTTCCACCAGTTTGCTGATACCCAAGTAGAAAACAATGCCACCTGGCCGGGCCTGAACGGCGGGATGCCGACGCTGGTGCATTCCCTGGATTTCCAGCACGCCGTTTCCGACAGTACCCGCGACGAACGCGAAACGGAACTGGAATTCCTCGAATCGGTCACCCAAACCGGCTACATTTGGCAGGCAGCAGAAAACCGGTATAGCCGGAAGTCCCTGCCCCCCATGAACTTTGAATACCAGCCCTTAACCTGGAGCCGCGAAATCAAAACGGTCCAAGCCAAAGACCTGGTACACGCCCCCACCGGGCTTTCCGGCAATTACCAGTTCACAGACCTCTACAACGAAGGTATCGCCGGTATCCTGAGCGAACAAGGCAATGGCTGGCATTACAAACACAACCTCGGCGATACAGACGAGGTTGGAATGGTTGCCTTTGCCCCCGCTAAATTGGTAGCGCCCAAGCCCTCGTTCACCGGACTCGCCAACGGTGTGCTGCAATTGCAGGATTTGGAAGCCAACGGAGAAAAACAACTCGTCATACAGACCGAGGGGCTGCAAGGCTATTTCGACCTGAACGACGACAACGAGTGGCAACCTTTCCGCGCATTCCTGCAAACCGCCAATATCAACCTGCGTGATCCCAACGTCCGCCTACTCGACCTCGATGGCGATGGGCGACCCGACTTGGTACTGACCGAAGAAACGGCCTTCCGCTGGTGGCCCAACCGGGGCAAGACCGGCTTTGGCAAGTCTATCCGTACAGGCAAAGCAAGCGATGAGGAACAAGGCCCGGCCATCGTGTTCTCCGATCCCGAACAGCGCATTTTCCTGGCCGACATGAGTGGCGACGGTTTAACGGATATTGTGCGCATCCGAAACGGCCAGGTGTGTTACTGGCCCAACCTCGGTTACGGCCGCTTCGGGCGAAAAGTGACGATGGCCAATGCGCCGCTGTTCGACGCGCAGGATCAGTTTAATCCCAGCTACCTCCAATTGGCCGACATCAGCGGCACCGGGGCGGCAGACTTGATTTATCTGGGCCAAAACAAATTCCGCGCCTGGCTGAATCTGAGCGGCAATCGCTGGGGCAGCTTAGAAGAGATCAAGCCATTTTTCCCCACCGAAAAACCGAACCACATCACCGTAACGGATTTGCTCGGGCAGGGCACGGGCTGTCTGGTCTGGTCCTCCGAATTGCCGGGCCATGCCACAGCGCCCATGCGCTATATTGATCTGATGGGCGGGCACAAACCGCACATCATGAAGCGGCACTGGAATAAAATGGGTAAGGAAACCACCGTGGAATACAAATCTTCTACCTGGTTTTACCTGCAGGACAAACTGGCTGGAAAGCCCTGGATCACCAAACTGCCCTTCCCGGTACAGTGCGTACACCGCGTGATCGTCAACGATACCGTCACGGGCGTCCGCTTTGTGAACTGTTACAGTTACCACCACGGCTACTACGACCACGCCGAACGCGAGTTTCGCGGTTTCGGACGGGTAGATCAGTACGACACCGAGGATTACGAAAACTGGCTTTCACTGGAGGCGGCCAATACCGTCCACGCTGCCGAACACGAGCCGCCCGTGCTCACTCGCACCTGGTTTCACACGGGAGCCATGTTGCGCAATGACAAGATATTGCGGCAATTCGAGCAGGAATATTGGTATAACGCCTGGAATGCCGCGCACCCGGACGCGCCCGCAAAGAAAGAACACCAACTCCCCGAAGCGCTCCTTGATGGCGGCATCCTGGGAGACAAAGCCCTGAGCATGGAGGAATACCGCGAAGCTTTACGCGCCTGCAAGGGCATGACGCTGCGGCAGGAGGTCTTTGCGCTTGATGGCTCCGACCAAGAAAAACTGCCATACACCGTGGCCACACATAATTGCCATATCCGCCTGGTGCAGCCCCGGGAAAACAATGCCTACGCCTCGTTTCTGGTGTTGGAAAGCGAGGCCATGAGCTGGAACTACGAACGCAACCCGGACGATGTTCGGGTGGGCCACACCTTTAACATAAAAGTAGACGAAATTGGAAATGTTGAAAAGGCCGTGTCCGTCGTTTACCCGCGCCGAAGCGGACAGGAAAGCCAATTGCCGGAATATGACTACGATTATTTAAAGGAATTGCCTGAAAATGACCAAGAACGCATGCGCCTTTCCCGAATGCGGGACAAACATCAGGAAATACTAAACCGGGAACAAGGCCGCCTCCATTTGGTGATGACCGAATCGGATTTTACCAAAGACGTATTGCCTTTGCCAGACAATCCCTTTCCTTATCGCCTTCGCTTGCCTTGCGCCGTGCGCACCTACGAACTAAAAGGAATTAAGCTGACAAAGGATACTTATTTCTCTCTTCAAAGCCTCCGAGATCAAGTTTCGCTGGCAGTGGAAACACCTTATGAAAACCGCCAAGAGCCGGCAGGAGCCGCCATCAACAAACGGTTGATTGAACACATCCGCACCCAATACCGGAGCAACGACCTTCTGAGCGCCTTGGATTTTGGCCGTCTCGAATCCCTTGCCTTGCCCTGGGAAGCCTACCAACTGGCTTTCACGCCTGCGCTGTTGGACCAACTGTACGGCGACAAACTACCTGCCCAAAACCGCGAACAGGTATTAGAAAAAGAGGGCAAATACGAACGCCGCGACGGCGAGAACTGGTGGATCAGTTCCGGCAAACCGCTTTTCCCTGCCAATGCCCGCGAGCGTTTTTACCTGCCCGATGGCTACGAAGACCCCTTCGAGACACAGACGCTGGTGCGCTACGACCCGCATTTACTGAGCATCCGCACAGCCACCGATGCGCTGGGCAATGAAACCGTGGTCGAAAACTTCGATTACCGTACCCTTTCGCCGACTAAACTCAAGGACATCAACGGCAATTTTTCGGAAGCCGTCACGGATGCGCTCGGCATGGCGGTCGCTACGGCGGTGTACAGCAAACCCGATGCCGCCGGAAAGGTAAGTGGCGATACACTGGAAGGCGGCGACTGGGTTTTTGCGCCCGACCGGATCAGCCGCTTTTTTAAAGAACCGCATGGCGAAGCCGCAAATTTGCTACACCACGCAAGCGCCTGTTTTGTATATGATTTTGAACACATACCCGCCCGCGTGGCAGCGATTACCCGTGAAAAACATTTCAGCGAAACAACTCCCAACGATACAATCAAATTCCAAATCGGCATTGAATATTCCGACGGCCTCGGCAACATAGCCCTCAAAAAAGTGCAGGCTGAACCCGGCCTCGCACCCTGCCGTGACGATACATCGGGCCAACTGCAAAAAGACGAAAACGGCAAACTCCTGCAATGCCAGGTAGAACACCGCTGGATCGGCAACGGCCGTACCGTGCTGAACAACAAAGGCAAACCCGTGCGCCAGTACGAGCCTTATTTCAGCGGCACCTCCGCCTACGAAACCGAGGCCGAATTGCGCGAAACCGGCGTGTCGCCCCATATTTTTTACGACGCCGTGGGCCGGCCCGTGCGCACGGAATTGCCCAACGGCACCTTTACTAAGGTGGAATTCACGGCCTGGGAGCAGCGGGATTATGATCCGAACGATACCGTACTGGAGAGCGCTTGGTTCGCGGCCCGCAAAAACCTGCAACCGAAGGGCCATCCGGAGCGCCAGGCCGCCTGGAACGCCGCCGTCCATGCCAACACACCGTCCGTCACCTACTTCGACAGCCTCGGACGGCCCTTATACAGCGTGGCGCACAACCGCTGGAATAAATTAGTAGGCAATGATGACTCCGTGACCGTAGAAGAATATTCGCCTACCCGGGTAGAACTGGACATCGAAGGCAATGTGCATACCGTATGGGATGCCCGCGACAATGCCGTGATGCACTACCAATACGACATGTTAGGCCACCTGGTATATCAGGACAGCATGGACGGCGGCGAGCGCCACCTGCTCAACGACTGCATGGGAAAACCGCTATACGCCTGGGACTTCAACGAACGCCGCGACGACAACGGGGTAATAGATGAACGCCGCCTTTACCGCACCGAATATGACCTTCTGCATCGCCCCGTGGCGCAATGGTACAGCGCAAATGGCGCAGCAGCCCAGCAAATCGAGCGCATGGAATACGGCGAAAGCCTGCCCCTGGATACTGCTCAGTCCAACAACCTGCGCGGCCAAATGCTCCGCCACTACGATGCGTCTGGTCTAGTGGAAAATGTGCGCTTCGATTTTAAAGGCAACCCACTCGAAATACGGCGTCAGTTTGCCGCTGATTACAAAGCGGAGATCGTGGATTGGGCGCCAGGTAGCCCGACCAATCATTTGGAAAAGGAATCGTTTGAACAAAAAACCGAATACGACGCCCTCAACCGCATGACCCGGCTATACAACTGGCACCGCGGCCCGGGCACGCGCGTATCCGTGTACGAGCCGGTGTATAACGCCCGCGGTGTACTGGAAAGCGAAGACCTCGTCACGGCGGCTACCAAAACCGCTGATGGCTACACGGGCGGCCAACGGACCGGCGGCGCAATAAACAGCATTATCCATGATGCCAAAGGCCAGCGCCAACAAGTGAAATACGCCAATGGCACAACGACTCGTTACCACTACGATCCACTTACCTTCCGGCTACTTCAATTGCGTACTACGCGGGTATCCCCCTTTGGAGGGGGGCAGGGGGGAGGTCTGCCGAGCGCCCCATCTAATTTAACTGACGACAACACCCTCCAAAACCTCTACTACACCTACGACCCCGTCGGCAACATTTCCGAAATCCTCGACGATGCCTACGAGCCGGTCTTTTTCCAAAACCAAAAAGTAGAGCCACGCAGTCAATATGAATATGACGCACTGTACCGGCTCACCAGTGCCTCCGGGCGCGAAAACGCCGGAAACAACACTGCGCCCAAAGGCTTCGGCAAAGAGGACGATGCCCCCCCGATAGATTTCAGAAACAATACCCAGGCACTGCGCAACTACACCCAGCGCTATACCTACGACCCCGTGGGCAACATCCGCGAAATGCGCCACCAAGCCAATGGTGGCTCCTGGATGCGGCACTACACCTGCGATACCCAAAGTAACCGCCTGCTGAAAACCTGGCTTGGCGACGATACGATAAACGCCGTGCAATACCGCTACGACACCCACGGCTCGATGCTCAACTTCTCCAACATACCCGAAGCCAAAAGCACCCGCTGGGACTACCGCGACATGATCCATACCCTCGACCTCGGCGGTGGTGGCGAGGCGTATTACCAGTACGACAGCGGCAAACAACGGAGCCGGAAAGTCATAGAACGTAACGGCAACACCCGGGAAGAGCGTTGGTACCTCGGTGGCCTGGAATGGTACCGAAAATGGCAAAACGACGTGCTGGTGGAAGAAATCGAAACCTGCCACCTGTTCGACGGTGGGCAGCGGGTGTTGATGGCGGAAAATGTGCTTAGCACCAATAACAACCAATTGAATCCGGGGATTTTATACCGCTACCAGTATTCCAATCATTTAGGCTCAGTGGGCCTGGAATTGAACGGCGCGGGAGCGATTATCTCCTATGAGGAATACCACCCCTACGGCACAGCCGCCTACCGCGCCACAGGCGCTGGCATACGCGCCGCCGCCAAGCGCTACCGGTACACGGGCATGGAGCGAGATGAGGAGAGCGGGTTGTCTTATCATACGGCGCGGTATTATTTGCCGTGGTTGGGGAGATGGGGGAGTTGTGATCCGATTGGGATGGGGGATGGGGTGAATTTGTATAGATTTTCAAGTAATAATCCCTTGAAATTTTCTGATAACAATGGTAATCAAGTAAAGAAAGAAGTGACAGGAACGAGTGATTATATTCTTGTTGATGCTGGAAAAGAACTATTATGGCAGGTTGCAAAAAAATTTAATACCACTCCAGATGAATTAGTAAGACAAAATCCAACAAAGATTAAATGGGATAATGGAATACCTGTTTACAAACCGGGCGATATTATTCAAATACCATATAAAACTGAAATAACAGTCAATGAACGACAGAATTCTAATGAACCTACTGAAGTTCCTCCGGGACCTTCTATGCCTGACGCATTTAAAAGTGAAGCGAAAGAGAATGAAGGATTTGTGGATTGGTTTATGCGAACAGTTGTAAACGCTCGACCGATTCAGCCAGGCGTTGGAGATCGCTTAGGATCAGGAGGTCTTTTATTGATAGGAGGCATTGGTTTAACAACAACTCGTGTCGGATTATTACTAACTAGTAGATTAGCTGCTTTAGCCCCTGAGGCAAGATTAGCGGCAGCGGCATCAACACCATTCCTCGTTCAGAGTAGCGATGATGCAGAGCACCTGGTAAAGGTAGCTGAAATCGGATTGTTTGGTTTTGGCCCTTCTAGCGGAGGTATAGCAGCTAGCAGGGAAGGTGCGTTATGGGATTTTCAATTAACTCTTCCAAGCAGAAGTGGTCGGCAACTCTCTGCTGAAACAGCGGAGTTTAATAAAAAATGGCCTTTTACAGCGGCAACAGATGCAGTTAATGAAGAATTAGCACGTTTATCAGCGCTATCTAATAATCAACGTAATAAAGTTAGTGTAGTCACAGCAGCAACAGATATTACTACTGGAGAAGTAAGATTAGGAATTAAAATATCTGAAAAAGGGCCTAGTACGTATTGCGCTGAAGATGTGGCAACTGGCGCATCAAACCCTGATGATTTATTCTTTGCGGAACCTGTCCGGCCTAATGGGAATAAAAGCGTGCCAGTTTGTGAGCGTTGTGACCCTAAATACCGTAATTTCCCTTACGGCACTCCTAAAAAAGGTGGTAGTCAATAAATATTCCGCGGGTGCAGTTCCCGCTGGCGCGAGGCCGTCAAAAATCAACCACAAAAGCCCAAAAAAACACGGACGCTGGCGCGAGATTCAAACCCGCTGGCGCGAGGTTGTCAAAAACGAGCCGCAAAAGCCCAAAAAAACACGTGGATGCTGGCGCGAGATTCAAATCTCACTCGCTGGCACGAGGTTGTCAAAAACCAACCACAAAAGCCCAAAAAAACACGCGCACGCTGGCGCGAGATTCAAATCTCGTGCCGCTGTTCTGTCGGGTTCCAACCCGACATATCCAGAACAATCGGCAGAATCCGAAGGATAGTAGGCACGAGTAGGAACCCAATAACAAAAACGTCAACGATCATTCATCATGTTCTCTTTTGTAAAAAATCTCTTTTTCCCCCGCCGTACGCAAACCATACAAACCGGCGCCTACTACGCCATCCGCTACGACGAGGAAACGTACAAAGTCCTCAAAGTTCTGGCAGTGGACGAGGCTGGCGGCAAGCCTTATGGGGTGCATATCCGCCTGTACGGGCGCAGGTTCGCGCAGCCGCCCACTAAAGTGGGTAAACCGGAGGAACTGGACGTGACAGCCCAGGTGCCGCCCGGCCAAGCTCTGACCATCGGCGCCGCGCTGGCTGCCCTCAAGCCGGATGAAATGACGATGGGTCACTTGCCTTATACTTACGAGGCATTTCTGCGGATGGCGCCGCGGTTCATCCAGGCGGGTGAAGTGGAGGCGGCGGAGTTGGAGGGGTATCGGATATGGAAGGAAGATGGCGGGGGGTATTGGACGTAGTAAATGACCAAAAATATACAGAAAACAATAAAAACTGGCATGAAAGAAAAAGCGACAAAGGATTCATCCCGGCAACAGGGAATACCACAACCCGCGCCGGCTTGTATTCAAGCGGTACAACTATTGCCCGGCTCCCGGGCGCGCGCCCGGATACAAGCGGCCATTGATACCGTCGCCAGACAAGGCGGTGGTTGCGTCCAACTCCCGGCGGGCGTCTTTATCATAGATTCCGCCATAGACCTGAAAAGCAAGGTACACCTGAAAGGCTGCGGCAGGGGTGTGACCGTGTTAAAAGTAATGAACCATCAAACGGTATCGGCTTCAGAAGCCTGGGCTTTCAAGCGCGCGGTCATCCGGATCAAAGGCTGCCAAAATGCACGGGTTTCAGATCTGTCATTGGATGGAAACAAGGCGAACAACTTATCGTACTTTCAGTTTAATGCTGATCATCCGGGTGGCTCGGGCCAGGTGGGTATTGCGGTGTGCCACTCATTCCCGGACAAAAATGCGAATAATGATTCGGTGTACGGGCACATAGCCGACCGGTCAACCTGGTCGCGCGACTGCGACATTTTCAACTGCGAAGTTTTTGATTTTGTAGAGGACGGCATCCATATTCTCGGCGCCGAAAACATCCGAGTCAGGGACTGCGTCTGCAACAATAATTCGGGGTATAAAAAAATCAAACCCAATGAATTGGATTCCTCCTTTGGTATCCTGCTGGAGCAATACACCGAAAACTGCCTGATCGAAGGTTGCACGACTTTCAATAACCATCACGGTGGCATCGAGTGTTATCAGTACACCTCCAAAAGGCACACGATCCGGAATTGTGTGGCCGATCTGATTAATGTGAACCTTGGTTTTTACTTTGATAACATAACTGGTGAGCCCGACTCAGTATTTGTGCAGAATTCGACAAATTCAGCTGTTTATCATACCATCGAAGGCTGTACCATACGAGAAGATTTTTTACCGTCTTTATTGAGAAAAATAGAGAATGGATATGCACTTCCTCCGTTGTTCAACTTAGTACACGGGTCGTATGTCACCATTAGAAACTGTACCTTTTATTGTTATTTTACTGGTATTGAAGGCATTAACAGACAGGATAACTCAATTCACCAGCGGGATAAATACAATTTGCATGGATTGCAGTTGATCAACAACCGCTTTCACCTGTTGCCATCCAGGAATGTTCCCGATCTTTCCAAACCTCCTTTCCACGCGATCCACTTGTACTGCCTGAATGATTTTGTGATTTCAGACAACGTGTTCTTTTGGCCCCAGGACAAGCCGGCCATCGTCTTGTTCAATTGCACCAATGGATTGGTTAGCAACAATCTGGTTGTTGGAAATCTTGATAATTGGACATATAGCCAAGCCGATGACCATAGCGGTATAGACATTGTGCAATGTGAAAGCGTGGAGGCTTTTGCCAATAAGATCAGAGGCTTTTAGCCTGATACTTTAATCGTTTGACCTGCTAATGCTCTTTTACAACCCATTCAACACTTTACATCATGGAAAAGATTATTACTCCCATTACTCCGACTTCTCCGACTTCTTCGGCTGAAGAAATTGCGAACTTGCAGGCGGCGTTGGCGGCGCTGGGGTATGATGCCAAAGGCGATTCGAATGGGCAGTACGGCATTTCCACGATCATCGCCGTGGCGCAGTTTCAAAAAGATCACGGGCTTTTTATCCAAGGTGATCCGGGCGTCCTTGTGGATCAAGATACTGCGGATAAAATCAATGAATTGTTGGGGTTGAGTACGCCAACAGAGGATACATCTGCCAAACATTTCATCGTCAGCGGGCGCATCCGTCAAACAGATGGGAAAGCGTTCGCGGGAGCCACGGTACGGGCATTTGAAAAAAACAACGATGCCACCATCCGACTGGGCGAAGACAAAACCGATGAGGAAGGACGCTATGCCATCCGTTACGAGTTGATTCCAGGTCTGGCGGCCGTCAATTTGCTTGTTGCAGTGTTGAATGAAACGGGCAAAACCTTGCGTGAATCAAAGGTTATTTCAGGGGCAAAACCACTTGAGATTGTCAATTTGGAAGTGTCAAACGAAGAAGCCGACTTGTATCAGGTGAAAGGTAAGATTGACAGCCAAATTAGTACAGGCGTTGGCGGTTTGCGTATTTTAATAGTAGATAAGGGGATTGGCGGCGACCTACAACTCGCTCAAGTCACTTCCAATCAGGACGGGGCATATCAGGCAAATTTCTTGGGCAGCGCGGCGCGAGAGCGCGGCAAATCGCAGCCTGATCTGCAAGTACGCGTTTTCTCGGGCGATGTTTTTCTGGGTGCTTCGGAAGTCCTGTATAACGCTGCGCAACAAGTGACCCTTGATGTGTTGTTGGATGATCAGGTGGCGCCAAAGTTGGCTTCCGAACACCAGGTGCTGACCGATGCGCTGGTCGGTCATTACAACGGCGAACTTCGTGACCTGAAGGAAACCGACGAGCAACAGGATATCGGTTTCCTCGCGAACAAGACCGGGTGGGACGCCCGTGCGGTGGCGCTCGCCGCTTTAGCCGACCAGTTTAGTGCACAAACGGCGGATGCTACCGGCAGGCCCACGATCCCTCAGACATGTTTCTATGCACTTTTCCGTGCCGGGTTACCGGCCAATGAAGACACACTCTATCATACCGACGCTGGGACGCTGGAACGGGTATGGACGACAGCAGCGGAACAGGGTGTGATTGACCCTATTTCGGCTGACCAAATACCTAAACTGGCAGAGCGATTCCGGGCGCTGAGCGCGGAAAAACTCTTGTCGGGCCCGGCGCTCATTGGGTCATCTACCCTCAGGGATATGTTGAAGGTTTCCCTTCTTGAAGACACCCAACAGGAGACCTTTGCCCAACTTTACGCCATGCATCGGACTGATATGTCGGCGTTTTGGCAGGCAGCCGACAGAGCCTTTGGCGAAAGGGTAACGAGAAGGCTACAAGTGGATGGAAAGATAGCTTTTCTAACCATCAACAATGCGCCTTTGATGCGAAAAATACATGAAACAGTTGATGCTAATGAATTGACCGACCCGATTCAATTGGCACAGGCAGGTTACCATAGCGCAGAAGCCTGGCAAAAATTATTGACCGAAGAGGTTCCGATTCCGAAAGAAGTATCCGGCGATACTGTAGAAGCCAGGCGGTTAAATTACGCGAACTATCTCGCTGCTAAAGTGGAGTTGAGCTATCCCACAGCGGCGATTGCGCAATTGGTTAAAAGCAGAGCCTTGACCCTTCCCGGCGCGACGAATGGTGCGGCTGATGATGTGCATACATTCCTGACCAACCATCAGGGTAAATTTGAAATTGGTATGCAACCGGTACAAGAGTATATCTCCCGGAATAATTTACAAGCTGCCGAATCTACCGTTCACCACTTGAAACAATTGCAGCGGGTCTATCAGATAACCCCCGGCAACCTGGCACTTACAGGCATGATGAAGCACGGGCTGGATGCAGCCGCCCATGTTGTACGCTACGATAAAGACAAGTTTGTAGAGCGCTTCGGAGCGGACTTGGGCGGAACTGAAGATGCTATACTCACTTACGACAAATCGGTGCAGGTGCATAATGCCGTGCTGAATATCGCAATCAGTTACCTGACGGCACGCAATGCTCCCGCGATAGGCGTACACAGTCCGCCAAATGTGCTGAATCCTGTGCCGGCCAACACGGGCGATGTTATTGCATATTCAACATTAGAGAGCCTTTTTGGCTCAATGGATTATTGTACCTGCGAACATTGCCGTTCCATACTGTCCCCGGCAGCATACTTAGTTGACCTGCTTCTTTTTCTCGATCAGCCTGGCGAAGATCCAAGCCCCCAGGAGGTCTTGCTGGAACGCCGCCCCGACATCCAACACTTACCGCTTACCTGCGAAAACACCAACACGGTATTGCCTTATATTGACGTTGTCAATGAAACGCTCGAATACTATATCGCCAATGAAAGCCCAAAATTATCGCTAAAGGGCTATCCCGGGCATGACACTAACGGCATTTCATCGGAAGACCTATTGGCAAGCCCGCAGTTCGTTAGAGAATCGGCTTATCTTGCTTTGAGCAATGAACGCTTTCCCATGGAACTGCCTTTACATCAACCGCTGGAAAACCTGCGCCGTTATTTCAACAAGTTTGAGGTTCCACTTCCGCAGGCGATGGAGCGCCTCAGAAGGACCGATGACCTCGAACGTGGTGCCAATAACCCATACGGTTGGCGCGATATTTTGATGGAAGAGATCGGCCTTTCGCGTGCCGAATACGAAATATTGACCGATTCAAAGGCTAAGGCTGTACCCCTCTGGCGCATGTACGGTTTCCCCGATGAGACGCCGGACGCAGAAGTATTTGCCGGCTTGTCTAATGTAAAATTATATGCCCGACGACTTGGGATCAGCTATGAAGACCTGATAGCCATCGTTAAAACGCAGTTTGTTAACCCTAATGCGTGGTTGATCCCCAAATTGGAACGCTTAGGCGTCAACTTCGCAACTTTAAATGCATTAAAAGTAAAAGATGACACCATCACGGATGGAGATTTTGATGCCTTGGTGCAAAGCAATCTGATCCCGCCCAACCCGAAGGATTATGACGGTGATATTAAAAATTGGATAAAAAATGGTGATAATTATGCCCGAATCATGGGACTGATTACGCTGCTTGTTCCGACAAGCGAATGGGCAGCGTCGAAGACGTATGTTATTGGGGACTGTGTGAGGCCAATTGCCACACTTACGGAAGCGACGCTCTACTTTGAATGTACCCAGGAAGGCACTTCTTCCTCGGTCGAACCCCAATGGCCCACAGCTCCAGGAACCATTATTTCAAACGATGGGACTGTTAAATGGATTTGTCGCGATATTGCCATGACGGAAAGTTTTGACAATCTGGCATTCCGATACTCCAATCCGGATAGAATGATGGAAAACCTTGAACCCGCAGATTTTATCAGGCTGCTGCGGTTTGTACGCTTGTGGAAAAAATTAGGCTGGACCATCGAGCAAACCGATGCTGCAATTTGTGCCTTATTTCGCACTGATTTTGGTCAGTTGGAAATGAGCGACGTCAATGATCCGACCAGGTTAGATCGCGGCTTTTTGACGCTTCTTCCACGCCTTGGAATACTGAACAAGGTTATGCAAGAACTGAACCTGACAGTGAAGCGCGATCTTCTGTCCTTACTGGCGTGCTGGTCGGATATCGGAACCTATGGCAACGATTCACTTTATCGCCAAATGTTTCTTCAACCGGCAATTTTGGCGCAAGACGATATTTTTGCAGACAACGGCTATGGCGAGTTTCTGGTTGATAAGGCACAAAAACTGCTTCCCCATGTTGAGGCATTGCGCTCGGCATTCAACCTTAGTGGGGATGAATTTGACCGGGTATTTGAAGCACTCCGTTTTGATGAGAATACGGAACTCACGATCCCAAACATCAGTGCAATTTATCGCCACGGCTGGTTGGCACGCAAGATGAAAATCAGTATTCGGGAGTTGTTGTTGCTCATTCGGTGTACCAGACTTGATCCATTCGCAGCGCCCGATCCGACCAAACCGGCTATTCTACGTTTGATCAACATGGTACAGGCATTGAAAGATGGGCCACTCAAAACTACTGCTGCTCTTTACCTGATCTGGAACCAGGACCTGAGCGGTAAATCGGCCCCAACTTTTCAGCAAATGGCGGCTTTTGCCCGGTCTTTGCGCACGGGTTTTGCCGCGGTGGAGGCTGGTTTCGACGTCAAAGATGATCCTGAGGGCGCGATTGCCCAAGCACGGATGGGCATGGTGTACGAATCCGATACCGCAGCTTTTTTCTTTGGCCTTCTGAATGACACCCACACGGCAAATGTAATGTTTAGTGACCCGGAAGAGATTTGGCTAAAAAAAGATGTTCGGTTGGGGATTGAAGAGGCTGCGGGTAAAACAGACGAGGGTGTTCCAAAAATTGCTTACGACGATTTCCGCAAGCAACTCGCTTATTCCGGGGAGCTTACAGGCCCTGCCCGGGATGCAATCAAATCGGTGGCTGGGACTGGAGCGACGGAGTTCAACCAAGCGGTGGATGAGCTTTATGAAATAAGCCAAAAGGCTGTTAACACGTTCTTCGCTCGTTATCCGGAATTGCGTACTCCATTTGATGATTACAAGGCCAACACAGCACCAGCAGCGGAAAAACGCTTTTTGTTATTGAAAGCGATAATGCCGGAGCTGATTCAGCGGGAAAAACGACAGCAGGCGCTTCAGGCTGTCAGTACCCAGGCGGATATTGATCCGGCTTTTACACAAATCATTCTGGATGCTTCATCTGCTCCTTTTCCACTCCATGCTATCAGTCGTGCTGACCAACCTTCCTTGAATGATTTTCTTGCGTTGGAAACCCCAGGCCTCACGGCACAGTTTTACGCGAACGACAAAGCAACAGGAACCAGGATACCGGCGCCTGCCATTGCTTCTAAATTAGATTACGCGGCAAACGGTAATCCATTGCCGAAAAACCCAACGGATGGGAAACCTATTTCCGGAGTATGGAGCGGTTATCTGGAAGCGCCTGTAAATGGCTTCTATAAGTTGCAAATTGAAGCAGATGCCGGTGCTACTATAAGATTGTCATTGGATGGCAAGCGGGTAAACCTCGCCCCCAATGGAACAGTATGGAGCAATGCAAACCCTATAGAGATGCGGGCAGGAATGCTTTATTTGTTTGATTTAAAAGTAGAGAAAGTCGCCCAAGTGCTACGCGTGCAGTGGGAATGGGCGCCCAAAGGACAAGGGAGAGCAGTCATACCTGCGCGTTATCTCTATTCGGCGACATCTTTCAGTGCATTTCAGGAAGCGTATATCCGATTCCTGAAAACCGCATCGCTGGCGACTGGTCTTGGCCTCTCTGCCAATGAAATGGCCTATTTTGCCGCGCACTCTGATTGTTTCATCCGCGGGCGTGGATGGCTTAACGCGCTGCCAGTGAGCGGCAACGCCAACGCTGAAATAAGTGCCGGCCTGCTCAAATCCTTGGAGATATTGCTCGATTTCGCACGGATCAAAGCTGATGTTTCACAAGGTAGTGAATCACTTCTAAGCGTTCTGCAAGACCCCAAAACGGCAACGCAGCAACAGGATAGCCTGCTTTTCTCGATCACCCGATGGAACCCAGGCGCATTGGACGATATGCTTGAGCGGTTTAATATTAAAAAAATTACAGATTTAGCAAAGTTTGACGTGCTGCGTCGTGTTTATGATGCGTTTGCTCTGGTACAGAAGATGGGTATTTCAGCCAACGCGTTGATCCAGGCTACAACAAATGAGCCTTCCGGCAATACAGTACGCGATTTACAGGCTGCATTGCGTGCCCGTTACGATGTCGCTGACTGGAGAGCGGTAATCCGCCCAATCAACGACGAGATGCGCAGCCTCCAACGCAACGCATTAGTGGCCTATATCCTGCATCAGATGCGTTCCCACCCGGCCAGCGCGCATATTGATACGCCCGAGAAACTATTCGAGTATTTTTTGATGGATGTTCAAATGGATCCCTGCATGCAGACCTCACGTATCCGTCATGCGCTTTCCTCCGTGCAGTTATTCATCGAACGCTGCATCATGAATCTGGAACCTCGCGTCTCGCCCGTATCCATCAATGCTAAACAATGGGCATGGATGAAACGCTACAGAGTTTGGGAGGCCAATCGAAAGGTATATCTCTATCCAGAAAACTGGTTGGAACCCGAGTTGCGGGACGACAAGTCGCCATTCTTTAAGGAACTCGAAAGCGAGCTGCTGCAAAGCGACATTACCAATGACTCGGCCACGGCGGCACTGTTGAATTACTTGCAAAAATTGGAGGAGGTAGCCAAGCTGGAACCCTGTGGTTTTTATCGTATTCCGGCCCATGCCCCTAACACCGGCGAAGTCAACCATGTCGTAGCCCGCACTTCAGGAGCGCAGCGCAAATACTTTTACCGCCGCTACGAATACGGTTATTGGACGCCTTGGGAACAGATCAGGCTCGATATTGAGGACAATCCGGTTATACCAGTGGTTTGGAATGGCCGACTGCTCTTATTTTGGCTTAAAATCATTCGGCAGATGCCGGAGACATCTACCAAAACAACAGGCACGACACCTCTGTCAGAATTTAAGCCAGCTAATATCCCCGACCCTCAACCAATGCCCGTAAAGGCAATACTTTGTTGGAGCGAATATTACAATGGTAAGTGGCAGCCGACCAAGACATCGGATGTTAATAATCCTGCACTTATTGGAAAATATCCCATAAATGGAGACAAGGTCTTTAACCGTGACAATTTACGATTAACCGTTTCCATTAGTGCTAGCAGCATAACAATAGATATTCATCCAAGGCAACCGTTTGTATGGGCCTACTTCGAACTTTATAACACCAACAATGCCATGACTATTCCAGTCAATACCAGAGAACTTGTCAATGAAAAAATGCCAATAATGAAGACTATGAATCAAACGATCAATAAGACTCCTGAACAGTTTATGATAGAAAATATTATCGGTATATTTCCGTCAGGGAAAAACTTGATCTTTCAAGACTTAGGCGACAAATGGGGCACCCCATTCTTTTTCGCAGACAGCATTAATACTTTTTATGTCACCACAAAACCGTCCCCTGTTTTGATGTTCGATCATGATGGTCATGGTATGATGACCAATATGGACAGGTTTGATCAAATAATTCATATACCTGCCCTTATACTTCATCCGGAAAAAATCGCCATAAGGGATATGCTGTTTAACGACAATGGCATTGACCCAGGCAGAACGATTAAGCAATATGCCGCTAATGATATCAATATCACGAAGATATTTGGTATTGCCAGATCAATAAATTTCGGGGGACATCAGATTGGTCTCTCAGGCCGAATCAATAATTTGCAAATCAAAAAATAAATCGAACACTATGCCAGCGAACAAAGACGCTTTCGCAAAATATAATACTGCGAAAAATTTTCATGATTTTTTGAAAGCAAATCATGAAGCAAACATTAATATCCCTCATTGGGACACTAAATTCACCTACACTTTCTTCAACTTTTCCCACCCCTTTGTGGGCGAACTGATTTCAAAATTAAATCAGGATTCGTTGTCTGGGATGCTGGATCCAAACTGGCTGGAAGAGCTTTCTCAACATTTTTTTAAGGATCTATATAACCCAGCAGACAACAAACTTGTCCATGTTGATTATTTTCCCAAGGAAATCGACACCGACCGTGGGCCGTATTCCAACTACAATTGGGAGTTGTTCTTTCACGCCCCCTTGGCGATTGCGGTACACTTGAGCAAAACGCAGCGTTTCGCTGAAGCCCAACGCTGGTTTCATTTTATTTTTGATCCTACTTCGAACGACCAGAGCGTTGAAAAGGTGAAGCGCTTCTGGAAATTTATTGCTTTCCGAACAGAGAAGGGTGAACGAATTGAAGAAATTGTGCGTATTCTCAGCACGCCCAAGGCATCTCTATCTGTAGAGGAGCAGGCACTTCAGGATAAATACATGAATGGCTATACTGGTATTCTGAATAAACCATTTCAACCCCACGTCATTGCGCGGACGCGGAAACTGGCCTATCAATATAATGTGGTGATGAAATATTTGGACAACTTGATTGCCTGGGGTGATCAGTTGTTCCAACAGGACACGGTGGAATCCATCAATGAAGCGACTCAACTGTATGTGCTGGCCGCCAACATTCTCGGAGAACGCCCCCAACGCATTCCGCAGGTCGGAAAAGTAAAAGCCAAAAGTTTTGCACAACTCAAGAAAGAAGGTCTCGGTCCGATAGGTAATGCATTAGTAGAATTGGAAGGGCAATTCCCTTTCAATTTCGCTATTCCTAACCAAGGGCCGGGAGGAGATAATGCAGGCAGTTCCAATGCCCTTTTCGGGATTGGGCGTACATTGTATTTCTGCATTCCGCCCAACGAAAAAATGCTGGGATATTGGGATACCGTCGCAGACAGGCTCTTCAAAATTCGTCATTGTATGAATATGGCTGGGGTAGTTCGTCCGCTTGCGTTGTTCGATCCGCCGATTGATCCGGGGATGTTGGTCAAGGCCGCCGCCGCCGGCATTGACATCAGCAGTATCGTAAACGGCATGCATCAACCCATTGGGCCAATTCGAAGTTTGGCCATCATTCAGAAAGCCCTTGAGCTGTGCAGTGAGGTGCGCGGGCTTGGCAATTCTCTACTTTCTGCGATTGAAAAAGGAGAGGCAGAGCACCTGGCCCTGGTTCGGCAGCGACATGAGGTTCAAATCCAGCAGATGACTCAGGAAGTGCGCTTTTTACAATGGGCGCAGACGCAAGAAACGACGCAGTCGTTGCTTACGAGCCGGAAGGCGGCATTGGAAAGACTCAATTATTACCGCCGATTACTGGGTCTGCCGAATGATAACAATGCCTGGGATATGGACAATTTGACCCGAACTGAGTTAAATGAGGATAACTTTAGTCAAAATTATTCGAAACTCGTCACTCAATACACCCAAAAGATAACTTTACAAAATCTTCCAAATTTACAGATAGCCGCTGATTCGACTTCCAATGGCCTTGCCGATCCTTTTGGCTTGTTCAATGGATCTCCGTCCGGAGGATTATATTTGGATACCAAGGAAGATGCAGAACTGAACAGCCACCTGCCTAGAGCGCGGGATACTGCTTTGTTAAGTTCAACTTTCAACGCACTAGCAGCAGGATTTGCAGTTCTTCCTAAAGAAGTACAAGCCCGTTTTCATTTTTGGGGATTAGGTGCGTCGTCAGATGTTCCAGTTGGGAGAGCACTTGTTGCTACAGCAAAAATTGCAGGAGATGTTCTGGGTATTATGGCTGGTTGGGAACGCGAACAAGCCGGGATGGCCTCCAGAACAGCCTCCTACCAACGCCGCGCCGACGAATGGATACTCCAATACAATCTGGCAGCGCATGAATTAATGCAAAACGGCAGGCAGATACTCACTTCGCTCATCGCAGAGCAAATTGCCTACCGGGAATACCTGAACATCCAGCAACAAATCAAAAACTCCCAGGAAGTAGATCAGTTCCTGCACGATAAGTTCACCAATGAAGACCTTTATTTGTGGATGCAGGGCGAGATTTCGCGGTTGTACTATGAGTACTATCGCTTTGCTTTCGATACCGCGCGCAAGGCGGAGCGAACCATGAAACAGGAGCTGATGCGCCCGGAAGTAGACGCACAGGAATTTGTGAAATTCAATTATTGGGATGGCGGCCGCAAAGGCCTGCTCTCCGGAGAGGCGCTCTTCCTGGATGTAAAACGAATGGAAATGGCTTATCACGAAAACAACAAGCGCGAGATCGAGTTGGTCAAACACATATCCTTGCGCCAGCTCAATCCCATCGCTTTGCTTGCACTGAAAGCCACGGGCACCTGCCAGGTGACCATTCCAGAGTGGCTCTACGATCTGGACTGCCCAGGCCACTACATGCGCCGCATAAAAAACATTGCCCTTTCGCTGCCTTGTATCGCAGGGCCGTACACAAGCGTCAACTGTACCCTCTCCATGTTGAAGAGCAGCCTGCGAAAATCTTCCATTGCCGGTGAGGATTATGCGCGACAGGATTCGGAAGACGAGCGGTTTATTGATTATGTCGGAGCCGTGCAGTCCATCGTGACGAGCAGTGGGCAGAATGACAGCGGGATGTTTGAGACTAACCTGAGAGACGAACGGTTTCTGCCTTTTGAGGGCGCAGGGGCGGAAAGCACCTGGAAACTGGATTTACCCAAGGATTACCGCTCCTTTGATTATAATACCATATCAGATGTCATTTTGCATATTCGGTACACGGCAAGGCAAGGTGTGGAGATTTCCAAGGTAAAATCTGCAATCGACAGCTTGTTTGAGGAAACCACTAATACTAACCTGGCCCTGCTATTTAGTTTGCAGTATGACTTTCCTTCTGAATGGTCTGCATTTGTAAATCGCCCAGGCAACTTCATTGCTAAAATCCCAAGAGACTTTTTCCCTTATTTTTCTCAAGGGAAAGAGATTACTATCACAGGATACGAGCTCTACGGTGAAGATAGCAACAATACAAGTCTAAGGCACCATGTTCTTGGAGGCAAGGCAGTTTGGGATAATGTAACAGACGATCCGAAGAGCAATCATGCACTAACTGTCAATATAGCACCAGATGAACCTGGCCCAACACAATTGATGACGAAGACGGCGAAAGAGGTTTTTCTGGTAATACGATATAAGGTGTCTTGATAGTGTATATATGGAAGTTATCGGTTTTGTTGAAGCCTAACCTACACGAGCATTAACCCATGCGCCTCTACTCCTTCCAACACCCCGCCGTCCTCGAAACCCTGCAACGTGGCGAACAGGACAGCGCTGTTCAATATCTTCTGGAAAGTATGTGGGTAGTTTGTACTAATATTGTGAAATAAAGATGCTTCCAACATTGCATGGCTGAAAAATTGCGCTAAACGCGCAATCTTCGTCCATGCCTCAGTTGGGCTCAATCAGAATAGTCAAACAGATGATTTATATTTGAGTTGATATTTGTTATTTCTGCTTGAATTTGTACCTTTGATGCGATCAAACGATGGCATCATGATTCATAAATACTACGAAGGGA
>JBJXFD010000368.1:0-6935 GCA_046153985.1 Saprospiraceae bacterium | reverse complement strand
AGGTAAATACGTCTGCGATGTAAAAAACAGTGCGCAGCAAATAGTCCGTTATGCCCGGCTCGCGTCCGTCCAAACTCACCACCCGGATGCCTACGCCTTTTTTTCCCCAGGTTTGTCCCCCCATCATTGCTTCGGAAAGGAAAATGTACCCCAAAAAGATGTAAACCGGGAGCAATCCCCTCAGAATCATTTCCCAACGTTGGGCGTCTTCCGAACCAGCGGGCGTATCCACTCCGGAACTGAAAGCGATGGCAAAAATCATGGTAAAAACGAGGTGAATGCCCGTAACAATCAGGGAATCAATCATGAAAGCGCCGACGCGGGTCCACGCATTCGCCAGTTCATATTCGATAATGACGTTTTGGGTCGTTCTGATTTCGATGGTTTTCATATACTTGACTGGCGTTTCAAAAATTCCGCAGCAATGGCAGCCGTATTCATCGTGATGCTTCTTTTATCAGAAGTAAAGGTAAGCAAAACGAGCATTAATTGCAAGTCGCCGTCTCCGCTGGCGCGAGGCTCCGGCCTCGTGTCTACTATTTAAGAGGCTCCAGCCTCTTGCCTACTCACTCCTCAAACTCTCCACCGGATTCGCCAGCGCCGCCTTCACACTCAAAAAACTGACCGTCAAAAACGCCAGCGCCAGCGCCCCGGCGCCCGCCGACGCAAACATCCACCACTGCATTTCAATGCGGTATGCAAAATCCGCCAGCCATTGCTTCATAAGCCAATAAGCCACCGGACTGGCAATTAAAATGGAAACGACAACCAATTTCAGAAAATCTTTGGCCAGCAAGCCCGTAATGCCTGCCACCGTAGCGCCCAGCACTTTCCGGATGCCAACCTCTTTGGTGCGTTGCTGAATGATGAAGGCCGATAGCCCCAGCAAGCCCATACAGGCAATCACAATCGCCAGCAGGGTGGCGACCAGCAGACTGCGTCCAAGTTGCTCCTCCGCAGCATACAGCGCTGCAAAATGTTCGTCTAAAAATTCGTAGTCAAAAGGCCGGTCAATGATGTGCTGCGACCAAACAGCGCCAAGTTTTGGAAGCATTTCAGACAAATCTGCCACCGCTAATTTTACTTCGAGGATTTGGGTGACTTGCGAAGCCTGGATGCAGATCGGTTCAATAGCAGTTCGCAACGAACTTTGGTGGAAATCTTTGACTACGCCTACTATTTTTCCAATCTCGCTTTCCGGCAAACCGGCCCGCATAATTCCCTGTCCGACAGGATTGTCTTTCCAGCCCATTTTTTTGAGGAACGCCTCATTTACAACGTATTCACGCCCCGTTTCCGTCCCCTCCAAAGAAGGCGCTTCGCCATGAACAAAGGACATATCATGCAGCTCAAAAAAATTGCGGTCGGCAAAAATGATGTTCATCGGGTAGTTTTCCCAGGCGCGGGTTTCGGTGTTCTGAACCAATAGCCCCATCATGCTTTGGATGTCACCCAACTCGTGGCTGCTTCCGCTCACGGCCCCAACGCCGGGAATTTTCAACAGGGCTTCCTTCAGGGTTGGGTATTTGAGCAGATTACCCAGGCCAAGGTCCATTTTTACAATCTGGGAGGTGTTGTAACCTAAATCCTTAGTGCGCAAAAACCAAAGCTGCCTGTTACATACCACCATGCCTATGATGAGCACAACAGACAACGAAAATTGCAACACCACCAAGCTGCTTATAAAAGGTTGCTTTGTGGAACTGGCCGTCGCATTTTGCTGGAAAGCGCGGGCTGCAGAAAAGTTCGACAACCGCAGCGCCGGAATCAGTCCGCCCGCCAAGCCCGCCAATGCCGCCAGGCCCATCATCCCGCCAACAAAAAACAGATTTGTCTCCATATCCAGCGAACGTCCCATCAATTCCTGAAACGGGTCTTTCAGGAACCCAATCGCGCCGATGGCTGCCACACCTGCCAACGAAGCAAGCAACAGCGATTCGCCAAGAAATTGCCGGATGACATCGCCCCGCGAAGCGCCAATGGATTTGCGCACCGCCACTTCTTTCATCCGCCGGTTGGCCAGCACCGAGTAGAGGTTGGTGAAATTGATGCTGCCGATCAACAGGATGAATACGGCCACAAAACCGAGCACGTACACATATTTGCGATCTGAACGTTGGAAATTATTCAGGTCGTACTCTAATTTCATCGACCCCAGGTGAACCTCCGAAAGGGGTTGCAAACTGAGGCCGATCATTTGGGAATTCGGCATTTCTTTGGGCAATAGCTTTTCAAAAGCCGCCGCATTTTCCTCCGTTTGGCCAGGGCGCAGGCGCAGGTAAGTATTGGTAACAATGCTGTGCCAGCGGTTTTCAACATCCCACTGGTACGCTTTTTCATCCAACGGGAAAACCGCGTCAAACTGTAAATGGGAATGCAGTGGAAGCGTTTCAAAAACACCGGTTACGGGGTAGCGCTCTGTCGTGTCGCGCCCCGGCGTCAGGGTATAACTGAAGTCAATGATCTTGCCGATTGGATTCCCTTGCCCGAACAATTGCTCGCTGACAGCGCGACTGATTACAATTCCCTGTGGCGCTTTTAAAGCAGATTCAGAATCGCCGTAACGCAGCGGAAAGTTAAAAAAGGTAAAGAACTCAAGGTCTGCAACTAAGCTTTTTTTGATTGCTGTTTGCTTGGTTTCAGCGTGTACCAGGAAATCTTCGCTACCGGAAACAATGCGCAGGTAGTCTTCCACCGCCCCACTTTCGCGCTGCAAAAACGGCCCCATCATAATGGAAGCCATGGCGGTGGGCCTTTCCGGCGAATTAGGGTATTTTAAAGTCGTGTTCAACCGGTAAATCCGTTCGGCGTTAGGATGGAACCGGTCGAAGCGGGATTCGTGCTGCAAAAACAGCGCAATAAACCCACAAACGGTTAATCCGATAGCAAGTCCGGCCCAGTTGATGAGGGAAACGCCAGGGTATTTTACGATGCTTTTAAGAGTGGTCTTGAGACTCAGCCGGTTCATAAGATGGGTGTTTGGTGTGTGGAATAATCTGACTCGAAAGGGAGGGCAATTGCTGTGCCAGTGATTTAACTATTTGATTTTCATTAAATTGAGTTTGATTAAAGTAAAATCCTTGTTCGTTTTCGGACAGGTGGGTGTGCGGAGGCGTACGTGGTTGTCAGCTTAGGAGGCCTTCTTCTACCCGATTAAGCTCCTGCTCTTCCTCTGAGTACTTCCAAAAAAGTGGTGTTTTTTAGTTTGCTTTCCACCCAAATAGAAATTTCTTCGTAGCCCTGGATTTTGTCGGGTTCAAAGGCGCTTAATTCTTCCTGAAATTTTGTAAAACCTGTTCGCCGATCCTCTCTGCGACTTGCAATTTGTTTTAAGTTAACGGTAACGATCCCCTCAAAATCGTGTCGCTTGTCTTCTTTTTTGAGATGATACTCAAAAGCTTTAAAGGCATTATCAATATGGAGGTGTTCGCCTTTTTCGGTGAAAATTATGAGTTGCAGCAGTCGGGCGAAAAGCTGAAGGTCTTTTCGTTGATCCGTTTTGGTTGTTTGTTGGATTTTGACAAGCCATTCCATTGCCTCGTTGTACTCCCCCAGAGCGAAAAACATAACCGCAGTATTGTGGTAAAAGGACAGTTGCCGGGATTTGACGATTCGGGGAGCATATTTTACAAGCCCATTTTGAATCTCCTTAACTAATTTTTTTGCTTCGCCCGGCAAGTCGCCTTTGATGTCGAACAATTGCCTGTTCATGAAATACAATTGTCGCAAATACCAGATATTCTGAAAAGCCTCTGCTTTTTCGTCATAGTTGCGCAAAGGCACTTTTTCAAGGTCGTCCAGTAAAGCCGGGAAAAAGCTGTAATCTCTGACCAAATGGCAGCAAACAAGATAGTTAGACGAATAAATAATATAATTGGAAGGATATTCTTCTTTAAAATGCGGGTACCCGGTCCATACTGCCTGCAAATCTTTGTAATGTAAAATGGCTTGGTGCCGATCCCCTGTAACCTGCGAAAGCGTAGCTTTTATGAAGTGAAAGGAGACTTTTGAGAGAAAGGTTGCGGGGCGGGATTCCGGATGTAGCAGCGGTTCGTTTTCAAATATATGAAGTTTCTCTTTACTTACGGCGTCCCGGGCCCATGTGCCATTTCTATACAAAGCGGTTGCTTTGTTTTGTAAAGATTTATACCTGATTTCCAAAGTTTGCAATTCAAGTGATTTGAAAATGGCTTCATACAAGATAGAAACTTCGGCTTCCACATCCTGAGTTTTATGCCTTGCAGAAAGGATGGTTTCGAAATACAACAACTCTAACAGCGCACTGTATTTTTCAAATTTCAAGGCCAGGCTTTTTGCGGTAGTCAACTTTTTGGTCACTTGTTCGTACAATCCTTTTTGTTCCAGAATTTTTACTTCTGAAAGCAGAACGGCGAGCCTCATTTCGGTGGTCGCTTCTTCATAAAGGCTGCGCAGGGATTTCAAAATTTGTCCGTAGAGATAGTTTTTGGTGACGTGCAACTGAGTGGTACTGATCTTACCCCCCAGTTTTTTCTTCAGCAGCCGTTCATCGTAAGGGCTGATTGCTCCATTTTCTGATGGCGTCCAGGGCAATGCGTCCATGGCATCGAAAAGTTTAAGGTAGTCTTTGTCCCCTTTCTGAAGCCCTGCCTGAAGCTTGAAATGCCGCTTTTCTGCTTTGTCCAAGTGCTTGATGAGAAAAAAAAGGTCGTCCGAAGTTTGCATTTTTACTGGGTGTTTGTCACTGAAAACGGCTGTAAAATAAGGAGTTCTGGAGAATTTCAAATAGTTGGGTTTTTACACTTGCCGCTAAGTTTTTCCGACAGCATGATAGAGTGGCGTAACTTTGCATTATAAAATACGATCAGTTATGCCGCAACCATATAGCTTAGTGCCCTCCATCAGAGGAAAGATTAAATTAATCGTAATGGTGTTTGATCAATCCGAGCCATCCTACATTTCTATATTAAAGGAGCTTGACAAAAAGTTATCAGCAGGAACGCAGGTATTGATATTGAATATAGAAAGTAATTATCGAGATGAGCTGTTGAAGGAAAAATGGTCTAAAAGAATAATCATTGATATGAACTTGAATTCAAATTTTTCCCGTTGGATTCGGGATCCGTTTATCACCTTTGTCAAAGGTAAAGAAACACTATTGGTCACTGAATTTCTCCATAATACCAGCAGTCATAACCAAGAATTAGCAGAGCATATTGATAAAATTTATGATACTACTCCCGTCGAAAAAATAGTAGAGGTGAATCAAGCTGACTGGTTTGATGCGGCAGGGGGAAATGTATTGGCTGATCAAAAATATATTTTTATTGGATGGAACGATTTTTATAAAACCATGAATCAGTTATACTTGAAGGAGCAGTGCAAGAGCTTTGAAGAATGTTACACTTCTACAAAAAACAAGATACTCGGACTCCTTAATCAGGAAAATTCAACTTTTGAAGAGGTTATAGTAATCGGCGAGCCACTTAAAAATAGAAAAAACGTCCTAATGAGAGCGTTTACAGAAGAAGTACCTTCTTTTTCTTTATTCGATCATCATATCTGGAAAAGCCCAGATAAAATGAAAGATTTGAATGGAATGGACTTCATAGTTCATATGGGTGCGGCTCCAATTTGATGTACATTAGCCACAAAAATAGCAAATATGGCAGCGCAATACAAATTGGAATTAGATGGCAGCGTAAGCATCACGCTGAACATAAAACCAGAGGGGAGTATGTTAGAGCAGGAAGAACAAATAGCGGCAGCGGTAGCAGAAGTAGGTCGTTTGGCGACGGAATTATCGCTAAAAGGCTTTGATACGAATGGAGAGCCGCTGATCGTAGAGAATGTGAAACATACGAGCCGAGGGCAGGAAAAAAAACATTCCAGACGCCTTGGGGAGAAGTAGAAGTGAGTCGGCATGTATATCAGAGTAGCAGAGGCGGTCAAATAGTGGTTCCGATGGAGCGGAAATGCCGAATTATAGGGAGTAGCAGCACTCCTCGATTTGCCAAGATGGTGAGTTGGAAGTACGGACAATTGCCAGCCAGTAAGGTCTCGGAAGACCTGGAGTTGCACCACAGTCGCAAGACGAGCCGCAAACTGATACAAAGTTTGGGTGCAGCAGTAGGAGAAGTGGCGCGGGAAAAGGAATTTGAATGGTCGTATGAGCTTCCGCAGCTGGAAGAGGTCGTCACTCATATTTCGGTAAGTCGTGATGGTACGACCACCCCCATTTTGAAGCTAGGCTACCGGGAGACGATGTGCGGGACATTGAGTTTTTACAATTCAAAAGGTGACAGAATGCATACGATATATGCTGCATGTGCCCCCGAATATGGCAAAGAGAGTTTTGACAACGTGATGGATATGGAACTGCAAAGGGTGAAGAAGCAATATCCAAAGTTGCCCTACATTGGTCTGGCCGATGGCGCAAAAAATAACTGGACATACCTGCAAAGTCGAACAGAGGTGCAGATTCTGGATTTTTTCCATGCTACTGAACACTTGGCTGAGGTAAGCGTGGTGATGCGAAAAGACGAAATAAAAAGGCGTGATTGGCTCAATGAAGCATGCCATGATTTAAAGCACAAGAACAATGGAGCCAAACTGATACTGAGGGAACTAAAGGCACACCGAAAACAACTCGGTATAACTGCTATACCCGATATTTTGAACGAAACCATCACCTATTTTGAAAACAACCTGGAACGAACCAACTATGCCAAATATCAAAAAGCTGGTTATCCAATCGGATCGGGTGTCACGGAAGCTGCCTGTAAAGTCGTGGCCAAACAACGACTTAGCAGCTCTGGTATGCGGTGGACAATTCATGCAGCACAGCATATCTTATTACTACGAGGACTTATCTGTACTGACGGACGCTGGCAACAATTTTGGAACCATATCGATAAAAAAGGCTTATAAATGTACATCAAATGGGAGCCGCACCC
>JBJXFD010000365.1:0-15053 GCA_046153985.1 Saprospiraceae bacterium | reverse complement strand
GGGTATGATATAGATGGCACGCCCCGAACGGCTTCAGAATTGACCGCTATTTTAGAAGCTGAAATAGAAGCCGTGCAACGCGGAGAATATGTTACGATCGAAGAATTCCAGGAAACATCAGCACAATGGGGGAAACATACCAGGTAATTCTTACTCAAAACGCGCAAGCGGACATCCGAAAGATATACGATTACTTATTAGAAAAGGCCTCTTATGGAACAGCTGAACATGTTAAAGCTGGGATTGAAGAGGAAATCACTAAACTATCGGACATGCCGGAATCCAGAGGGCTTTTGCGAGGAATCGAAAGCCAAACGATTTATCGAAGGGTATTAAAATGGTCTTATCGAATTATTTTCACCGTAGATGAGAATAAGCTGAGGGTTGTTGTCTTGAGAGTTGATCATGCGAAAAGTGATCCTGCCGAACTGACAAACCTGCCATAGCTATACAAAAACGTCCAACATGCTCACCGAAATACTCAAAACCCTCTTCCGCCGCGACCTCCTCCGCCTGAAACAGGAAATAGAAAGCTACCGTGAGGAACAAAACCTCTGGATCATAGACAAAGGCATTGCCAATTCCGCGGGTAACCTTTGCCTGCACCTCACCGGTAACCTCCGTGCGTTCATTGGCGCGCAACTGGGCCAAAGCGGCTATATCCGAAACCGGGATGCCGAATTTTCGCTAAAAAATGTACCCCGTGCCGAACTGCTCGCGGGCATTGACGAAACCATCGCTGTCGTTGAAAGTACCCTCGACCGCCTTACCGAAACCCAACTTCAGCAGGAATACCCACAGCAGGTATTCGGACATCCTATGACGACCGGGTATTTTCTGATCCACCTGGCTACGCATCTGGGGTACCATTTGGGGCAGGTGAATTATCATCGAAGGTTGTTGGAGGGGTGATTTTGGTAATTTATTTTAACTTACGCGGTCTTTAGTGGCCAACCATCTGGCTTGAAACCGGATGTTCGGGACAGTCGAAATGCTTTTTTCGGCCTTTGCGATATTAGAGAACAGAAATGCCATTACACAAGCCAACACATCATGACAAAACGAATCCTCCTCTTCGCCTTTGCCCTTGCTTCCTTTTTCACCACCGAAGCGCAGCGCAATAAAAAAACTCCGGTAACATCCACACCTGCGCCGGTTGTAGCAGCGCCCAACCTCAACGCTTTCTACAAACCTGTAAAATGGCGCAGCATCGGCCCATTCCGCGGTGGCCGTTCAGTAACCGCTTCCGGCGTCATCGGCGACATCACGACTTACTACATGGGCACCACCGGCGGCGGCGTCTGGAAAACGGACGATCTGGGCGTTAGTTGGAAAAATATTTCGGATGGCTATTTCAAAACCGGCTCCGTGGGCGCTATTGCCGTCTCGGAAAGCGACGCGAATGTCGTCTACGTGGGCATGGGCGAACACGCGGTGCGCGGCGTCATGACCCACCACGGCGACGGCGTCTACAAATCCACCGACGCCGGAAAAACCTGGAAAAAAATGGGACTAGATTTGACGCAGCACATCGCCCGAATCGCCATCCATCCCCAGGATCCGAACACGGTTTTTGTCGCTGCACAGGGCGCCTTGTATGGAAAATCGCCCGAACGCGGCGTTTACAAATCCACCGACGGCGGCGCTACCTGGAAAAAAGTACTGTATACCGACGACAAAAGCGGCTGCGTGGAACTGTCTTTGGACATGAACAACCCGCGGGTGCTTTATGCGGCGATGAACGAATATGGCCGCCTGCCGTGGAAAGTGATCAGCGGCGGAGCGGGCAGTGGATTGTACAAATCTGTTGACAGCGGCGAAACCTGGGAAAAAATTCAGGAGGGGCTGCCCAAAGAATTGGGTAAAATGGCCGTAGCCGTCTGCCGCTCCAACTCCGACCGCGTCTATGTACTGGTCGAAAGCGATTCCGACAAAGAACAGGGCGGATTGTTTGTGTCTACCAACGCCGGCAAAAGCTGGTCGAAGGTGTCCGGCGACCACCGGCTCGTCCAGCGGGCATGGTACTACATTGAGTTGTTTACCGACCCGAAAAACGAACACGCAATTTACGTGCTGAGCGCACCCGCGCTGCGCTCGCTTGACGGCGGCAGAACCTGGGAAGAAATCACCGGCACCCACGGCGACTACCATGACCTTTGGATCAACCCGCATAACCCGAAAAACATGGTCATCGCCAATGACGGCGGGGCAGCCATTTCGGTGAACCACGGCAAAACCTGGTCTGCCCAGGACAATATGCCAACCGCACAACTATACCGCATCAACGTGGACAATGGCTTCCCTTACCGCATTTACGCCGGGCAGCAGGACAATTCTTCGGTCGTCATCGCGAATCAGGAGTTTGGCAGCGGCGGCATCACCACGGAAAGCTGGACCTATTCCGCCGGCGGAGAAAGCGCTTTTTTGGCCTTCAACCCCGACGACCCGCGCTACGTGCTGGGCGGCAGCTACCTCGGCACCATCGAAGTGCTGGATACCAAAGCCAAAGCGGGCACCAATATCATGGCGGCTCCGATCCAGTATCTCGGTCGCGACGCCAAAGACATGAAATACCGCTACAACTGGAATGCCCCCATCATTTGGTCGAAACACGAACCTGACACGTATTACCACGGCGCCCAATACCTGCTGCGCACCCGCGACATGGGGCGCACCTGGACAGAGGTTTCGCCCGACCTCACCCGCAACGAAAAAGAAAAACAGGGCAAAGGCGGCGGCCCTTATACCAACGAAGCCGTGGGCGCGGAAAACTATGGCACCCTGAGCTACGTGCTGGAATCGCCATACGAAAAGGGCTTCATCTGGACCGGCAGCGACGACGGCTTGGTTCACCTGACGAAAGACGGCGGCGCTACCTGGCAAAACGTGACTCCCGCCGGCTTAGCCGAATGCCTGATCAATGCCATCGAGGTTTCGCCCCACGATCCGGCCACCGCGTACATCGCCACCACGCGATATAAATTCAACGACCATACACCCGGCTTGTACAAAACCACGGATTACGGCAAAACCTGGACGAACATCAGTAGCGGCATTCCCTATGGCGCGTTTACCCGGGTGGTGCGCGAAGACGACCGGCGCAAGAACCTGCTGTTTGCGGGCACGGAAACCGGGATTTATCTATCCTGGGACGGCGGTAAAAACTGGTTGCCTTTCCAACTGAACCTGCCCGTTACGCCCATCACCGACCTTCGGGTGCACCAGGGCGATCTCATTGCAGCTACTTCCGGCCGCTCGTTCTGGATTTTGGACGACCTGGCCCTGCTGCGCCAGTACAAATCAGAGGCTCCCGGTTTTGCCCTGTTCCAACCTGAGGCAGCCATGTTGGTCAACGGCTACAGCGAGCTGAACGGCACTTCGCCCGATTTTGACGGAACCAACCCGGAACAGGGTGTGAACCCGGCCACCGGTGCGGTCTTGTATTACCATTTGCCGGAGATGAAACCCGCTGATGTGCTGATGCTGGAAATCCGGGATGCACAGGGCAATTTCATCCGCAGCTACAGCTCAAAAGCAGATTCCGCGTTTCAATCGTACGACGGCGGCCCTTCTGCCGAGCCTGTGCTGAGCAAAAACAAGGGCCTCAACCGCTTCGTTTGGAACCTGCGCTGCGCCACCGCACCGGGCGTACCGGGCGTCTACATCGAAAGCAGTTACAGCGGCCACAAAGTGCCGCCCGGAAAATACACCATAACTCTGAAAGCGGGCGAGCAGTCGGCCACAACCACCGTGGAAGTCCTGCCCAACCCGCTCTACCCCACGGACGCCAAAACCTACCAGGAATACCACGCGCTGATGAGCCGCTTAGAAGCGGAAGTGGCCAAAATGCACCGCATGGTGAATGCCCTGTACGCCAAACGCGAACAATTGGAGGGGCTGTTGAACACCCTGCCCGCCGAAGAAAAATACAGCGTGCTGAAAAAAGACGGCCAGGCTTTGGTGCAGCGTATGAAAGCCTGGGACGAAGACATGGTGCAGCGCAAATCCAAAGCCTACGACGACGTGGAAAACTTCCCGAACAAGTTCACAGCCAACTACCTCTTCATGGTCAACCACAACGAAAGCGATATCCCGCGCATCAACCAGCCCACCTTAGACCGGCTGACTGAACTGAAGACGGAGTGGACGACATTGGAGGCTCGGGGCCGGGAGTTGCTGGACAAAGAAGTGCCGGGGATGAACAGGCGGTTTTGGGAGTTGGGAGTTGGGGCGGTTTGGAAGGAGTAGAATGGTTATTGGTTACTGGTTACTGGTTACTGGTTACTGGTTACTGGTTATTGGTTACTGGTTATTGGTTACTGGTTACTGGTTACTGGTTATTGGTTACTGGTTATTGGTTACTGGTTACTGGTTAGGTTACTGGTATATTGGTTACTGGTTACTCCGTTGATCGCGGAAAGGGGTATAACCTGACAAGCTATGATAACAAGTCGATTTCAAAACAATTTTTAATTTCGCACCATCAACTCGATGTTCAACTTTATAGAATACTAAGGTGTTCATCATTTTTTATCGGTCATGAAGCAGGTTATCCTCACTTTTCTTATTCCGGTTCACCTTTTCAGTGCCATCGCACTGAGCGGGCCGGGTGAGGAGTGGATCAAATTGCCTTCCCTGCTTCGCCATTTGGCCGAACACCGGCTCGAAACGCCGGAATTGTCTTTTTTCGACTTTTTGGATCAACATTATGGAGAGGCATTCGGCAGGCATCAGAGCGCTCACGACCACTCCGGCCTACCCATGAAAAATATGCCGGAGCATGGACTTTGCTGTGCTTCCGCCCAAATCAGCCTGCTCGTCCCCCCGGCTCTCCCTCGCTTATTGCCTCCGGATGATTCCACCGCCCGGAATTTTTTCTCCGATCCTTATCTCATTGGTTCCGGGATCGCCTCCGATATCTGGCAGCCACCCCGATTTTGCTGATATCCGCATCTTTTTCAACCTGAAAATGATGCTGATAACCGGTTAGGCTAAGAGCTTGTTCGGAAATTCCCGAACAAGCTCTTAGCCTAACCTGGGCTTATTATTTGGGCCCATCTTAATAAATCCATCAGCAAATCTCAAAGCGTCCTCATGCTCGATCGAATTATTTTATTTTCCATCCGGAACAAGCTCATCATTGGGCTGTTTACGCTGGCGCTCATCCTGACGGGCATTTATTCCTTTTCGCGTCTGCCCATAGACGCCATCCCGGATATCACCAACAACCAGGCTCAGGTGCTAACCGTGTGCCCGACCTTAGCCACGCAGGATGTGGAACAATTTGTCACTTCGCCTATTGAAAATGCGGTTCGGTCTGTGCCCGGCGTGGTAGAGTTGCGTTCCATCAGCCGTTTTGGCCTGAGCGTGGTCACCATTGTTTTTGAAGAAGACAAAGACATCTACCTCGCCCGTCAGTTGGTCAACGAAAAGCTCAAAGAAGCCGAAAAAGCCATTCCTCCTGGGTTTGGAGAACCTGAACTGGCGCCGGTTTCAACGGGTCTGGGCGAAATCCTCCACTACCGCATTGAACCCAAACCTGGATTTGAATCGCGCTATTCTGCCATGGAATTGCGCACCATCCAGGACTGGATCGTAAAAAAGCAACTCATCGGCGTTCCCGGTGTCGTAGAAATCAACAGTTTCGGCGGCTACCTGCGGCAATACGAAGTGGCGCTGCAAACCGACCGCCTGCGGGCTTTGGGCGTTAGTGCCGGCGAAGTATTCATGGCTTTGGAAAACGCCAACGAAAATTCCGGCGGCGCTTACATCGAAAAATCGAGCAGCGCTTATTTCATCCGGGCCGAAGGGTTGGTCAAAAACTTAGACGACATCCGCCAAATTGTGGTTAAAGCAATGCCCGGCGGAAACAACAGCATCAGAATCAAGGACCTCGCCGAAGTCAATTTCGGCCACGCGCCACGTTATGGCGCTGTGAGCCACAATGGCGAAGGAGAAATCGTGCTGGGCATCGTCTTGATGCTGAAAGGCGAAAATGCTGCAAACGTAATCGGCAGGGTGAAAGAAAAATTAGCGGCCCTTGAAAAAACCTTGCCGGAAGGCATTGCCATCACCACCTTTCTGGACCGCGAACGATTGGTCAACCGCACCATCAGTACAGTAAAAACCAACCTCATCGAAGGCGCGCTTATTGTAATTTTTGTGCTCGTTTTGCTGGTTGGCAACTTCCGGGCGGGACTGATCATTGCTTCCGTCATTCCGTTGTCCATGCTTTTTGCCGTGTGGATGATGCACCTTTTTGGGGTAAGCGCCAACCTGATGTCGCTGGGCGCCATTGATTTCGGGTTAATTGTGGACGGCGCTGTGATTGTCGTAGAAGCAACCCTGCATTTTTTACATACCCGGATTGTGCAAATCGAACAGCACCCTGAATCGCCGCCAAGGCTAAAGTTTACCCAAGCCGAAATGGACGACACCATTTTCACTTCTGCAAGCCGCATCATGCGCTCCTCGGTATTTGGCGTCATCATCATCCTGATTGTCTACCTGCCCATTCTTTCTTTGGTCGGAGTAGAAGGAAAGATGTTCAAACCGATGGCCCAAACGGTATCATTTGCCCTCATCGGCGCCCTGATTTTGTCGCTCACGTATGTTCCCGCAGTGTCGGCCCTGCTGCTGAGTAAAAAAATTGAACACCGCATGACGCTGGCCGATCGCATCATTGCAGTCTGCCAAAAACTGTACGCACCAGCCCTGGAAATTGCCCTGCACTGGAAAAAAACGGTCGTTTCTCTCACGTTGGCTGTCTTCCTGCTGAGCATTGCCCTCTTTTTGCGCATGGGGGGCGAATTTATACCAACCCTCGACGAAGGCGACATCATGATGCATGGTTTCCTCCGCCCGGGTTCTTCCCTAACGCAAACCTTGGAAAGCCACCGCTTAGCGCAAAAAGTGATCATGGAAAACTTCCCGGATGAAGTGGAGCAGGTGATTTCCAAAATCGGATCGGCGGAAATTCCAACCGACCCGATGGCCATCGAAACCGCCGACAACATCATCCTGCTGAAGGACAAAAGCTTGTGGAAAAAAGCGGCGACGAAAAACGAACTGGTGGAAAAAATCCAGGAAAAAGTACACGATGTTCCGGGTATGGCATTCGAATTTACCCAACCCATTAAAATGCGTTTCGACGAAATGATGACGGGGGTGCGCTCGGATATTGCCGTCAAAATATTCGGGGAAAACCTCGACAGCCTCGTCCGCGCCGGCAGCCAGGTGGAGGCGATGATTCGCAATATCCCCGGTGTGGAAGACCTGAAAACAGAGCAATTGGAAGGCTTGCCGCAAATCGTGGTTCGCTATGATTACAATAAAATTGCCCGTTATGGCCTCCACATCCGCGACGTCAACGAAACCTTGCGTATGGCGTTTGCAGGTTCCGCAGCAGGCGTTGTATTTGAAAATGAGCGCCGCTTTGATTTAGTGGTGCGGTTGGCCGCAACAGAACGCACCGACCTTCCGGATGTCCAAAACCTGCCCGTTTCCACGCCCGATGGCCGACTGATTCCATTGTCTGAAGTAGCCGAGGTTGCATACCGGCCAGGCACGGCACAGATCAACCGCGACAATGGCCAGCGACGCATTGTAGTGAGCGCAAACGTGCGCGGCCGGGATGTAGAAAGCGTCATTGCCGATGTGCAGTCTGCTTTGAATGAAAAATTGCGCCTGCCGCCCGGATATCTTTTGGCTTACGGCGGGCAGTTTGAAAACTTAGAAGCTGCCAAAGCGCGTCTGTCCATCGCCGTCCCGGTAGCACTGGCCATGATTTTTATCCTGCTGTTTTTTGCTTTTAACTCGCTGAAAGAAGGGGTGCTGATTTTTACCGCCATCCCGATGTCGGCCATCGGCGGGGTCTTCGCCTTACTGGCACGAGGAATGCCTTTTTCCATTTCTGCGGGTGTGGGATTCATTGCTTTATTTGGCGTAGCCGTGCTGAACGGCATCGTACTCATTGCCTATTTTAACCAATTAGAAAAAGAAGGGATGACCGATGTCTACCAACGCATCAAATGGGGCGCCCTGATCCGGCTCCGTCCGGTGTTAATGACTGCGGCTGTAGCATCCCTTGGCTTTTTACCCATGGCGCTTTCAGCAGGCGCGGGGGCGGAAGTACAACGTCCATTGGCCACCGTGGTCATCGGCGGCCTACTGACCTCCACCCTGCTAACCCTGCTCGTTCTGCCCGTTTTGTACGCTTTATTTTTCAACAAGAAAATTGCCGCATGAAAAATATCCTGATTTTCCTGCTCGTGCTGCCGCTGGTTCTTCCAGCGCAACAGGAACTCTCCGAATCACAGGCCATTGCGCTGGTCCTGAAACAACACCCGGCTGCCCGGGCGGCAGCGCTGCGGGTGCAGCAACAAAAGGTCCTGCAAGGCACGGCCCGCACGCTGGAACCCACTCAGATTTTTCACAACGTTAGCGCCGACCCGGATTTGGGGATGTTTGGCTCCACCGTTTTTGGGGTGAGTCAAACGCTGCCCGCGGGTCGGATGGTGAAAGCAACGCGCCAGTTTTACCAGCAAAAAGAACAACAAGCCGGCGCCCTGCAAACCCTCACCCAGCAACAACTCATCCTGCAGGTACGCGACCTCTATCAACACCTGAGCTACTTAACTGGCAAAGCGGTGTTGTACGAGCGTTTGGACAGCATTTACCGCAATTTTTCCAGCATCGCGGAAACCCGATACCGGCTCAATGAAACGACACTGGCCGAAAAACTGGCGTTGGAAGACAAGGCCGCTCAAATCCGGCTGATGCGCGAAACCACTGGTCATGAAATTGCTTTCGACCAGATCGCGCTGGCCCAATTGTTGGGATTGCCCGAACCGGTAAAGGCGGTGGCGGAGCCCTTTCGGAAAATTGACTTTTCGATGTCGGATACGTCACGGATTGCGCAGGCTGCACTGGCTTTGGTAAGCCGAAGTGAAATTTCCTTAGCCCAGGCCCAGCAAAGTATAGAGCAGGCAAAATTGCGGCCTTCCACGTCTGTTGGCGTGCTGGGACAATACCTTGGCAACGGCGCAGTTTATCCCGGATGGCAGGTTTCTCTCCAGCTTCCAATCGCGCAAAAGGGTTATCGAAAAGCGATAGAGGGTGCGGCCCTTCAGGTGCAGGTGGCTCAACAGGAACACAATAACCTGCTGCTGGAGCAACGCATGACGCTGGCTCACCTGCTGCACGAGCAGGAAAAATTCGAAATTCTGCTGAATTATTATGAAACGCGGGGTCGCGGTCTTGCAGCAGAGTTGTTCCGATCGGCGGTAGCCAACTACCGCGCCGGAGAAATGGACTACGTGGCGCTTGCGCAACTGCTGGAACAGGCCATCGGCATCGAACTGGAATACCTGGAAAATAAGCATTTGCTAAACCGGACGACTATTGAAATCCAGGCGCTAACGGGGTTCTGATCCTTGCAGCGCGAATTATAAAAACACAACCATGTCTACCAATTACCACAGCATTAAAACACTGGCCCTGGCTGCCTTGCTCTTTTTTTTCATAGCCAACGTCCCGGCGCAATCCGGGGAGCCCGGCCAAACCTCGCCTCAATACCAGCTTTCCATCGAAGAAAGCGCCATTCCCGGCATGCCTGGGCTTCAATCCTTTGCCTGGGCGCAACACCAGGGTCGCTGGCTGCTCATCGGTGGCCGGAAAGACGGCCTGCACCGACGACAGCCTTTTGCGACGTTCCAGCCGGAAGGCGCCAACGACCAGCTTTTTGTGGTGGATCCGGCAACCGGCAAGGTCTGGTCGGCGGATTTAAAAGGACTTCCCGCCCCAATAGCCGAGCAGTTGGGCAGCACCAATATCCAGTTTTATCAGGATGGCAATACGCTTTACCTGCTTGGCGGCTACGGATTTAGCTGGTCGCGGGAAGCGTTTGTGTCTTACCCCAGCCTGACTGCCGTGGACGTTCCCGGACTGATGGACGCCATCGTCAACGGCAAAAAAACGGCGTCGTTTTTCCGGCAAACCGAAGACGAACGGATGGCGGTCACCGGCGGCGCACTGGGCAAAATTGGAGATCGTTTCTACTTAGCCGGCGGGCATCGTTTCGACGGCGCATACAACCCTACCGGGCCAACCACCGGCCCCGGATTTTCACAGGAATACACCAATGCTGTGCGCAGTTTTCGCATTCAAACCATTGGCGGAAAGCCCATCCTTGAAGGGTACGAAGCCTGGACGGACTCCCTCGAATGGCATCGCCGCGACTACAACCTTGTGCCGCAGATTTTCCCGGACAAAACGGAAGGGTATACCGCGTTTTCGGGGGTTTTTCAGTACGATGTGAACCTGCCCTGGCTGAATTCCGTAGACTTTAATGCTGCCGGATACAAGGTTAAGCCCGGTTTTGAGCAAATGCTAAACTGCTACCACAGCGCCAATCTTCCGCTCTACGACGCAGCGACCGGCGCTATGCAAACGGTCTTTTTCGGTGGCATCAGCCAGTTCTATTTCGACGAAACCAACACCTTGCTCAACGATTACGATGTGCCGTTCACCAAAGCGATCAGCGCAGTGACCCGAAGGGCAGACGGCAGCATGACCGAGGTGTTGCTCCCGGCGGCAATGCCAGACTACTTGGGCGCAGCGGCGTGGTTTCTGCCCGCAACCGACACGCCTATGTTTCCCAACGGCGTATTGGATTTTTCGCGTTTACCGCAATCAAAAACGCTGGTGGGTTATGTCGTTGGCGGCATCGAAAGCGATGGTGGGAATATTTTTTGGGTCAATACCGGTACGCAAAGCAGATCAAGCAGCCGCGTTTTTAAGGTTTTTATGGAAAAGAAGCAACCCGACCCTGCGCCGTTGACCCTGGATGGAAATGCCTGGTTCCAGCTTACCGCAACGCCCGGCCCCCGCGAAAACTGGATTCGGGTGCAATTCAATACCGCAAAATTAGAAGCCCTCTTGCTGGAACTGTTCAACGAAGAAGGCGAATTGGTTGGCACGCTGATCGAAGGCAGTGTAGCGCCCGGACAACACATATTTGATTATTCCATCAGCTTTTTTACGCCGGGCAATTACACCCTGCAAATCACGAACGGCCAATACCGGGCCAGCGTACCGGTGGAACGCCGGTAATCATTTAAATTCAAGACCATGACAAAGATATTTTTGACAATCATCGCAGCTACGGCACTTTTTCTCACAGGTTGCCAGAACCCCGTGGCGCCAACTGAAACGCCTATGGCGGCTGAAGCATCTACTGCCCCCGATGAAATTCGGTTGACGGCGGCCCAGGTATCCCGCGCAGGCATTGAAACGGGCAGTTTCAGCGCGCGCGCGCTTTCCGAAACCCTTTCTGCCACGGCAGAACTGGTAGTCGGCAAAGAACACAACGCCATCGTGAGCGCTTTTGCCGACTGCGCTTTGTCGGAATTGCGCGTATCGCTCAACCAGACGGTTCAGCGCGGCGCGGTGGTGGCGATGATGCGCAAGCCTGATTTGCTGGATTTGCAGCAACAGTATCTGGAAAACAAAAACCAACTGGCTTTTCTACAAACCGAATTTGAGCGCTATCAGGCACTGAGCAAAGCGGATGCCACTGCGAGTAAAAATTCCCAGCGTGCCGAGTCCGAACTGCGCGCAGCGCAAACCACCGGGAAAGTGCTTGCCGCAAAACTGCGCCAATACCAGATCAACCCCGATCGCCTGGACGCCGACCACCTGAAAACGGAATTGCCCTTGATTGCCCCGGTGTCGGGTACGGTTACGCGCATCCACGCCAGCGCGGGAACGGCCCTTGCTCTCGGAACGCCGGTTTGCGAAATTGTGGATTTCAGCCAGTTGCATCCGGTGATTTTTGTTTTTGAACAGGATATTTTCAGGGTAAAAAACGGCCAGAAAGTCTGGCTGAATTTTCCTGCCGAGCCGTCAAAAGCCTTTCCGGCAAAGGTTTACAACATCGAAAGAACGGTGGATGCCGACCGGAAAGCCGTGCGGGTGCATGCCCGCTTCGACGCCACTCCGCCGGCCAACTGGATCGCCGGCGCTTATGTAGACGCCCGCATTGAGCTGTCCGGCAATGCCCCGGCGACCGCGCTGCCGAAAGAAGCCATCATCCGGGAAGGGGAAGCTGATTATATTTTCATCGAAGTTAAAACGTCAGCTACGGAAACCATCTTCCGCAAAGTAAAAGTGCGCAGTGGCGCCACGGATGGAACCTTTACCGCAGCAACCCCGGAAACTCCCCTGCCTACCAATGCCAAAATTGCGCTGAAAGGGGCATATTACATTTCGGCGCAAGGGGCGGGGATTGAGGTGGAGGAGTAGGTGGAAATGGTGCTTGTGGTCGCCAGCTTCAGCTGGCAGACCCAATGAAATGCGGGAGTCCGTATGCTATTGTACGTTTTCAAGGGGTATCCTGGATATCCTCTTTTATGATTGAGGGTCTGCCAGCTGAAGCTGGCGACCACGGGGCTAAAACTCAATCGTGCAGTTGGGCAACAACTGGCGGATTTTTTCGTGCTCAGTTTCCGGGATGGGGTTTTCGCTCAAATACAGATAGTTCAGGTTTTTCAATGCACTGATTTGTTCGGGCAATGCAGTCAATTGATTATCGCCCAGTCCCAGTTCAGTCAGATTTTTTAACTCCCCAATTTCTTGTGGCAGCGAAGTTAATTGGTTGTTGAACAAATACAGCCCGGTCAGGTTTTTTAGCTCCCAAAGTTGGCTTGGCAATGTAGTCAATTGATTGTAACTCAAATACAGGGTAGTCAGATTTTTTAATTCCCCGATTTGTTCGGGTAGTGAAGTCAATTGAAGCTGGTATAAATTCAGGTAGGTTAGGTTTTTTAATCCCCCAATTTGCCCAGGTAATACCTTCAATGGGTTGGCGGCTAAATGCAGCGAAGTCAGTTTTTTTAACTCCCAAAGTTGTGGTGGCAGTGCAGTCAATTGGTTGCCATCTAAACCCAGGTCCGTCAGATTTTTCAATTTCCCAATGTGTTCGGGCAGTACCGTCAATCTATTGCCACCTAAATCCAGGTTCGTTAGATTTTTCAACGCCCAAAGTTGCGGCGGCAGTTCAGTCAATTGGTTGCTGCCTAAACTCAGGTTAGTCAGGTTGTTTAACTTCCACAGTGGCTGCGGCAGTGTCTTCAATTGGTTGTAGCTCAAATCCAGCCGGGTCAGGTTTTTTAATTCTCCGATTTGTTCCGGTAATTTGGTTAATTCAGTACTGCTCAACCTGAGTTCAGTGAGATTTTCCAAAAAGCCGATTTGTTCGGGCAATGCAGTCAATGGATTGCTGTTCAAGTTCAGGTACGTCAGGTTTTTCAATTCCCCGATTTGTTGTGGCAATTCCGTTAACTGATTGCTTGTCAAATCCAGATCCGTCAGGTTTTTCAATCCTCCAATTTGTTTGGGCAGGGCAGTCAATTTATTGTTGTTCAATTTCAGATCCGTCAAATTTTTTAATGCCCCGATTTTTTCGGGCAATGCAGTCAATGCGTTGTCGCTCAAATCCAGAAAGGTGAGATTTGTTAGTGCCCCGATTTGTTCGTGCACGGTCGTTAGGCGGTTTGCGCTCAACCCCAGGTAATTCAGTTTTTTTAATTCCCCGATTTGTAGGGGCAATTCGGTTAATTGATTACCGCTAAAATTGAGATTGGTCAGGTTTTTTAAGGTCCAGAGTTGATGGGGTATTGCCGTTAATTGGTTAGCGCTCAAATCCAGTCCGACTAGATTTTTCAATTCCCAGAGTTGTGTTGGGATTTCTGCCAGCGGGTTGTTGCCCAAGTCTAAATCGATCAGGTTTTTTAATTCCCTGATTTGTTCAGGTAGTGTACTCAATTGGTTGCCGCTTATATCCAATATAGTTAGATTTTTTAATGCTCCGATTTTTTCGGGCAACGCGCTCAGTTGGTTATAATGTAATTTTAGGTGGGTGAGGTTTTTTAATTCCAAAATTTCTTCTGGCAATCGAGGCAAATCGTTGCTACCCAAATTCAGGTGGACAAGGTTTTTCAGTTCCCCAATTTTTTCGGGCAGTACGGCTAACTCGTTCGTATTAAGAAGCAGTACTTCTAAGGATGGATAGTCAAAAATTACTTCCGGAAATGTATTCAACTCGCGCTCGGATAGATCCAATGCCCTTATTTCTGAGCTCAAGTCTTTGAGATCATAAGCAACGCGGTAAGCCTGCCCCAGCGTATCCAAAAGATAATTACCCAATCCGTTTTTAACTTTAGCAAATCCGTTCCAGTCAAATTGTTCTACTTTTTCCCACTGCCCAAGTTTTGTGACTTCGTTGCCGTTTTTATCAATAAAATAGAATGCATTGGTTCCATTTTCTCCTTTAGACCCATAAGCTAAAGCAAACCGATTCCCATAAAAATAAAAAGCATTGACGAGTTTATTGGCTTTTTGCAAGGCGCTGTCCGCCCGGAGTCTTGCTTTTTCAGTTTCTGTAAGCGCCAATTTTGTTTTTTCCTGTTCTTGTTTCACCTGACTGAGCGCCGTCTGTGCCTGCTTTTTCGCCGCCTCCGCTTCTGCCCGCAACGCCTCAATTTTGTCAAATGCCGCGTTCACTTTTCCTTTAACTACCTCCTTTTTCGATGGATCAAACGCCTCCGCCGCGAAGTACTTGTTGATCGCCGTTTTGTACTGCCCTTTTTTGAAAGCGGCATCGCCTTGCTGGATGGCTTCGGTGTAGTTGTTCTGGGCCAGGGTGCTGAAAGCCTGAAGCAGCAGGAGGAAGAGGAAACCTATTTCTTTCATGGCAGGTGGTATTTTGGATTTTAAATTGGTAAACTGGCTAAAACTCGATATTGCAATTGGGCAGCAGTTGGCGGATGGTTTCATGTAGCTCTTTGGGGATGCGGCTATCACGCAAACGTAGCAATTTGAGGTTTTTCAATTCGCCCATTTCTTGAGGTAGGCTGCTGAGTTTATTGCGCCTCAAATCCAGCCATGAGAGATTTTTAAGCTCAGCGATTTGTTCGGGCAGGTTGCTGAATTTATTGTAACTCAAATCCAGAGATGAGAGATTTTTAAGCTCAGCGATTTGTTCGGGCAGGTTG
>JBJXFD010000363.1:0-2752 GCA_046153985.1 Saprospiraceae bacterium | reverse complement strand
TTATACCGAAACACCGCAGCACAACGATCTAACTGAAAAATGCGCGTCGGCCAAGAAAATTCGCCGGGCAACTGGTAGCGGGTGGCTGCTACCGGTTGAAACCGGCTCCACGATCCCAACCCGCTTTGAACCCGGCCATAGGCATTCCAGGGCTCCAAAATGGGCAAAGGCACCCGCTTTACCTGAAAATTGGTGGAGAATGTTGCTGCATATTGCGGCAAAAGTTCAGAAATCCGCTGAAACTCGTTGACGCCGTAACTGCGTTTGGCATCCAGGTCAACTTCCTGAAACAGGAAAAAATCAGCGGCAGTGCTCTTCATAAAATTGAAAATACCTTCGTGGTTTTTGTCGCTCAATGCCTTCGATGGCCGAACCATCGCACCGCCGGAAAACAACATCCTGCCCTGGTCGAATGAGAAATTGCTTTCGGCGCCCAAGCCGCCATAGCCAATGTTCCAGGTAATGAAGCTCAAAATGCTGTCTTCCGGAATCGGAGAAACGGAAGCGGCTTTTGTACTTTCCAACGGGATGATCTGCTCGGGCTGATAGTCGGTCGCTGTGCCGTGAATGATGGCTACGACAACGTACAGCAGGACAATCAATGACAATAGCGCCAGGTATTTCAGGGCGCGTTTGAGGTAAGTTGGCATGGGTGTGGTTATTTGTTATTTGTTATTGGTTATTGGTCAACAGGACAGAGGTTTGGTTTCTTCAATCATTACAGACATACCAATAAATAGTAACCAATAACCAATAACCCGTAACCAATAACCGCTCTATACTCTCGGACATTTCTTCAACGGCGTCAGTTTGTCAACCAAGATGTTCCCTTTATGAGAAAACTCCTTGTCGCTGTAATAGGCTTCAATGATCAGGTAGTTGATCGGCTGCTTAGCGCGGAAACGAACTTCGTACGTTTTCCAGTTGATGTGTTTGATGAAATCGGTTTGATACAACATTTGGTCCTTGCTGCACTTGGTCTGGCCGCCCCAGACCCGCAGTTTAACCGGGTTGTTGTAGCCGGCATACGTTTTGGCGTAAGCCCGATTGAATTGGAAAGCATAACATTCATTGGCTTCCAGCGGATCCTGAAGGCGTTGGCCGACGCTTTCCCAGGTACCATCTTCGCGGGTAATCAAGCCTAAATAGGTCGTCCCGTCGGAAGCTTCCTGGTAAACTCCCCATTGGCCGGGCAGAATATCAGGCGTGCTGCCGGGTTCGCAGGGCAGCCAACCCACCGGTACGGTTGCGTCCTGCGGTTCGCCTTCAAAAGAAGCGTTCTGAAAGTGAATGATTTGTTGAGCCTGCACGTGATATGCTACGTTGAATAGCATTGCCAAAATGAAGATTCTCATAGTTCTATTGTTTTTGAATACTATCTTGAGGCATAGAAACGCATTTTATCCCCAGAAGATTATAATTTTGCTCCAACATAAGCAATCCATGTCGAACTACACCGAAAAAACACCCTCCCCACAGAAATCCTCTTTCCGGGAAACAAGGCCCAACTACCTCTATGCTATTGTCAGTGTGTCGTTGGTTTTGTTCCTGTTGGGATTTTGCGGATTGGTGATGATCTACGCCCAGCGCTTAGTGACCGCGTTCAAAGAACGGGTAAATGTACTGATAGAATTGGAAGAATCAACGTCGCCGGAACAAGTGGCCACCATAAAAACGGGGATTGAAGAAAGCGTTTTTGTCAAGCCCGGATCGGTTCAACTCATCAGCAAAGAAGACGCAGCCCGCTCCATGGCAGAAGCTTTCGGGGAAGATTACAGCAAATTGGACATGCCCAACCCTTACCGCGACATGCTGAGCTTTAATGTAAAAGCAGCCTATATGGCGTCGGACAGCCTCGATCGCATCCAAAAGGCCATCCTTGAGGAAGCAGGCGTTGCCGAAGTGTTTTATCAGGAAAATATTGTGGACAACATCGCCGGCAATGTCGGGCGCTTTGCCTATGCAGCGCTGGTTGTTTGCCTCTTTTTTATCCTGATTGCCATCGTGCTGATCCACAATACGGTGCGATTAGCTTTGTATGCCAACCGGTTCATAATCAAAAACATGCAATTGGTGGGCGCCTCCTGGGAGTTCATCAGCCGGCCTTATTTGCAGCGCGCCATTCTGCACGGACTGCTCAGCGGCATGATCGCTATTGGGGTCTTGTTGCTGTTGGTGTTCTGGGCGCAAAAAGACCTGCCGGAGCTGAAAAGCTTGCAGGATATTTATAGCTTTGCACTCTTGTTTTCCATCCTGATTGTAATGGGTATTTTGATCAACACGTTGAGCACCTACGTTGTCGTGCGCAAATACCTGAAAATGCGGGTGGACGACTTGTATTAAAAGATGTTAGATATTAGATTTTAGACATTAGACGAGAGGTTTTTCTCGTTGGAAGTCAGTGGGTAAAGTGTAGCTACTAAAGCCTTTTACTTATGTCAAAAATCTACCCGGAAGTCTAATATCTAAAATCTATAATCTAAAATCTATCAACACCAATGAGTACCAATAATCCGCAAAGGAAAAAAGTAGTGGTTCCGGTTCAGAAGCAGCAGGTGGCTGCCCGGACAACACCGGTGGCGGCCGCCCGGAAAGTTGAACTGGTTTTCAACAAAACGAGCTATATCTGGATGGGCGCGGGTCTGGCCCTGATTTTCATCGGATTGCTGTTGATGAGCGGCGGTAAAATGCCCAACCCGGAAACCTGGGATGAGAATATTATTTACAGCTTTCGCCGCACCGTGCTGGCGCC